>JBBSPT010000451.1:0-2655 GCA_038258515.1 Chitinophagales bacterium
AATAAAATCATATTTTATACCGAAGGCGAGATTGAATATTTAATTGAATAGCTTTGCTGAATATGATTTTACGCAGACTTTGTTTTACAATTTTTTTCTTTTCACTACTCTTTTCCTCTGTGGCGCAGCAAGTTCATTTTGTGTACCTGCAAACGGAAAATGGGCAACCATTTTATATAAAAAAGAACAATGTGGTGACGAGTTCTTCTGCCGCAGGATATTTGATTCTTCCCAGGTTAGCGGAGGGAGATTATGATATTACGGTTGGATTCCCAAAGAAGGAATTCCCCGAGGAAAAATTTCAAATTTCAGTTGACGACAACAACAAAGGATTTTTGTTGAAAAATTTTAATGAGAAAGGTTGGGGTCTTTTTAACCTGCAGTCCTTTGCAATTGTGATGGGCAACAATGCCAACGATGAGGCAGCGCCATCCAAAGAATTGGAGAACGATCCATTTTCGAGAATGCTTGCAAATGTTGTGAAGGATTCTACTTTGTTAGAGAAAAATGTGGTTTCAACAGAAGACAACAACGGTGTGGCTGAAGAAACAGAATCCGGGCCACCTTCGCAAAAGCCAGATTTTTCCGGCACTAATGAACAGGATGTGATGAAAAATGACTCATCAAATATTAGCCGGACATTATTGAACGAAAACAATAATGGTGTAGAGATGATCTATGTAGATAATACACCGCCAGGGTCGGATACGATAAGGGTTTTTATTCCATCGCAAATAGTCGATGAAGCAGAGAAGCAGAAAGAAATTGTCGCAAGTAAGGAAAATAAGACTGATGCTGTTCCTGCTGAAAAGAGACCTGTTGAAGCGCTTGAAAGTCAGGATAGCTCTTTGAAGAAAATGCAGACTGAACAGTTGCTAAAGCCTGTGATAGAGAAGCCGAATGAAGAACAGCCGGCGCCAGGAATTGGCTCGTTGCAAAATGATTCTGAAAAAGAAGCGCCGAACAAAGAAGGAAAGGATTTGACTGTTTCGGATGAGCCGTTGAATGTAATTGAAAACACAACTACGGAACCAAAGATAAAGGATACTGCAGCGACAAAAGATTCTCCAAAAGTTGTGACGTCTTCGTTTGCAAATTCCGATTGCTCTGATTTTGCGACCAATGATGATTTTATCAAATTGAGGAAAAAGATGGCTGGAGAATTGAACAATGAAGAAATGATTAAGTCAGCCAAAAAAATATTGCAATCGAAATGTTTCAGTACGGAGCAAATAAAAAATTTATCTTTCTTATTTGCCAATGATCAGGGTAAATATGAATTTTTCATTGCTGCTTATCCTTTCACTTCAGATTCCAATCTGTATCCTACATTGCAGGGGCAGCTTCGTGATCCGTTTTATGTAAATCGCTTCAGGGCCATGCTGCATAAATAATTAGCAATATATTGAATGCTGAGATACTTTTTAGAAGTGAGTTATAAAGGCACAAACTACGCCGGATTTCAAATTCAAAAAAATGCTATCACGATCCAGTCGGCAGTTGAATTGGCATTGGCAACCTGCTGCAGGAAAAAGTTGTCGCTCACAGGATCTTCACGGACAGACAAGGGCGTTCATGCACTTCAAAACTTTTTTCATTTCGATAGCCCGGAATATCTTTGGCAAATTGGACACGATCTGACTAAATCGTTACAAGAAAAAGAAAAACTGCTTTATTCGTTGAATTCAGTTCTGCCCGAAGATATTGTCATCAGGGATATTTATGAAGTTCCGATTGATTGGCATTGCAGGTTTACCGCTATTAGCCGTCAGTATCGCTACCGGGTTTATCAGAAGAAAAACCCTTTTCTTAGCGACGTAGCGTTTTACTTTCCATATAAATTCGATATTGAAAAATTGCAACAAGCATCGCAGATAATTTCAGATACCCGGGATTTTACAGCATTCTCAAAAAGAAATACCCAGGTTAACAATTTTTTTTGTTCAATTTTAGAAAGCAATTGGTCTGTTGACAATGATCTGCTGAGTTACACAGTGACGGGCAACCGCTTCTTGCGGGGAATGGTAAGGGGTCTCGTTGGAACAATGCTCAAAGTTGGAACGGGTAGAATTTCGATTCAGCAATTCCATGATATAGTTATGAGTAAGGATGTTGCGCAGGCAAATTTTGCAGTTGCTGCGCATGGTCTCTTTTTGGTGAAAATTACCTATCCTGAAAAAGTGGCGAAATGATGGAAATAGATATTGCAAAACTTAAGTCATTTCACATCGATTAAGAAACGAATAAACCTTCAAAATCAATATAGGAGCGTGTTTAAAATTTATTAACAAAAAACAACTAAAATATTTTGGAACGATACCTTATAGCGTAGTATCTTTGCAATCCGCTTTTGAAAAAAAGCAAGTTCTTCTCTAAAAATGAATCCCACAGAATAGATTTAATATTTTAAAAAATATTTGGTGGTAGAAATAAAGGCACTTACTTTTGCACTCCCAAATAAAAAATGGGTGGTCAAAAAAGGCCAAAAGATCTTTGAAAGTTTGGAAGTAACAGCACTGAATTTTTATAATTCAACAAGGTAAAGTTTAGCGTAACAAATTAGAATTTTGACGTTAATTTTCGATGAGAAAATTTATAGTCAGATCAAACAACATTTACAATGGAGAGTTTGATCCTGGCTCAGGATGAACGCTA
>JBBSPT010000452.1:0-2621 GCA_038258515.1 Chitinophagales bacterium
GTCGAGATTTACACGAACCGGAGTTGCCCCCCCGGCATCCCACAGGTTTTCTACCATCAAATACCCTGTTGTGGGGCCGGTTGCAGTCGCCGATAAGACATTTATTTCGTAAGGTCCATAATTTTCGTTATCGAAGCAATTTGAATAGGTACCCAGGAAACTATCGAGATCCACATCGCAATATTGCTGCAATACAACCGAGTATTTAGCTGAACTATTAAAAGCGGCCACATCTCCCCCGGTTATGGAAAATATAAGCGTATCAACTCTGCCGCCGTTGTATGCAGAATACTTTCCCTGCAATGCGATTGAATCAACGGCAGTTCCTGCCGGAATTATAATTGAAGAAGTCCCAAGTACAAATTCCTGGCCGTCGACTGCGCCTGTAGGGGATGAGACTTCAAAAGTAATAGTGCGGGGAGAATTTGATATTGTCGTAATTCCAACAGGAATTTTAAATACTGAACCAGGATCGTCTTTGATAAAATATTTTCCCAAAGTGCCGGAATTAACGAATTCTGAAAGTACTGGAGTGTAAACTGAATTATCTTTCTTGCAGGACAGAAAGAAAACTGACATTGAAATGCTGGCGATGAAAAAATAATAGGATTTAAGTGGCATACTTTCTTTTTTAAGAATTAAAGTGGATTTTGATCCGAACCTGAGAGACTCCTGTTGGCGTCCATTTCTGTTTGCGGTATTTGCCATCTCCACCGATTGTCACCTGCAGGAACTTCAACTACACCGCTCCATTGATTGCCATCTCTCATCAACGGGCGTTGGTATCTTTTCAAATCAAAGTATTCTACACCCATCTCTGCATACAATTCTTTACGCCGTTCCATCAAAATTTCATTTATCAATCTGTCCTTATTTGGCGCGATTGATCTTTTTGCCTCAGGATCACGGCTATTTTGCAATATAAAAAGCACATCTTTTGCAGGTTCTATTTGCCCCGTTTGAGCAAGGCCTTCGGCCTCGATGAGATAACTTTCTGCAGAGCGCATCAGCACAAAATCTCCCGAATAAGTTGCATTGTCCACAAACTTTGCTGTCTGCCAAATCTTCCACGGATTGGCTGAACTTTGATCCGGCGCTGGCACGAAAAGATTTCTTACGTCTGTAGAAGTGAATTGAGATTCAAAAGATGTATTCACATAAATGTCCTTGTATCGGGTATTTGCCGGGGTCGGATCTATATATCCAAAAAAAGAAGAAAAAGAAAGTGATTGGGACGCATTGAACTGAAGACCCCATAACCATTCCTGGTTTTGAACATCATTAAAACCTTTTGCATATTCATCGCCGGCCATCAGCGGAAATCCAACCCTCGCTGCCTGTGCATTTTCAACTGCCTTACTCCATAGGCTATTATCCTCCATGGCCAGCACCTGGTAAGCTTCTGCAAGTATAAGTTCTGCCACATTTTTGTTGATGCGGTATTTATCGATTCTGCTTGTAGTGAGATTCGCTACAGCAAAGTCCAGGTCGCCGACAATCAAATCGTAAACATCCTTTACCGGAGCCCTCGGGCTGCCGCTACTGTTTGTATTTGCCGGCTCTGTGTATAAAGGAACTCCGGGTGCGTTAGGATCTTTAGCATAAGTAAACTGGTAAATGCGAATCAACCAAAAATAAGAGTAAGCTCTCAACGCTCTCGCCTCTGCTACCAACGCATCCTTTACTGATTGTGCTTCAGGAATATTTGAAGTTTTTGCAATTATCAGGTTTGCATTATTTATTGCTTTATAAAACAAATTCCAGGTTTGCAGGTTTCTTTCTGAAGTTGCAATTCTTCCATATGAATTATCGCTCCAGTTGTTTTCAAACAGCCACCAGCTTCCGGGGTCAGCAATCAGATCATTACCTCTCATATCGAAATTAAATTGAATTGTTTTTAAGCCATACATGTTCTGCCTGGCGGTAGAGGGCGCATATTGTTGAAACAAGTAGTAGATTCCGGTCAGGGCATTATCGACGCCTATTTTCGAACCAAAAATTACCGCATCCGACAAGCTTCCGTCAGCAGGAGTTACATCATCCAGGTATTTTTTAGAACACGATGTAAATGCCAATGCTATTGAAACGATCATTACTAAAAACTTTCCTGATTTCATATTGAAAAATTGATGAAGTTAGTAACTAAAATCCCAGGTTTACCCCAACAGATATTGTTTTGTAGGCGCTTGAAGTGTTATCTGTAATTCCGGCAAGGCCGGCTTCGGGGTCAAGACCTGTGCGACCAAAAAATGTAAACGGATTTTGAAAATCCACATAGAAACGCGCCGAAGAAAAATTGATCCTATTCAAAAGATTTTTAGAAAAATTGTAACCTACAGTGACATTTCTAATCCGCGCATAGGATGCATCGTAAAGAAAGCGGGATGAAGTAACATTCCCCTGGTCGTCAGTGGTGGTCGTCAATCGCGGCGTTCGGCCGTCTCCCCGTTTTGAGGGGCTTTGCCACCTGTTCAGAACGTCTGTACTCCAAACATATCCGGGGTTTGTACCAGTATTACCATGCATGATTCCTGCATAATCAGCATCATACAACTTGCCGCCAATACTAAAGAAAGTGAAAACTGTAAAATCAAAATTCCTAAAATTTATTGTGCTGGTGA
>JBBSPT010000453.1:0-2579 GCA_038258515.1 Chitinophagales bacterium
AAGGTTGTCCTAATATTTTTTTCGTCATCGATTATCAGAATAGACGGCATATGATGTTATATTTTAAACGCTTCGTTTTGGTGTAACACCTCGTGAAGCGATAATTCTCAAAATTAATATTTTATAAAATTAAGTTTCCGTTCCGGATTTCTTTAAGTCTGGCTTTGAATTATTGATGCGATTGACAGGTTGCAACTCATGTAAACCCATTTCACTTAATCTTCATTTCCTCAACGAATACTTTTGCTTTCGCATTAGTGGCTTACATAATTTTTTCTGGGGCAGAAATTGATTTGGCAGTAAGTGGCGATGGAAATTGATGTTCGGATATTGAACACAAAAAAAATTTAGTTGAATGTAAATCAATTCTATGAAAAAGCGAAGACTTTCTTATTTCTTTCACCCTGCTTCCATCATTAAAAATGCTTTTATAAATCCATCCAGTTCTCCGTCCATTACAGGTGCCACATTGCCTACTTCAAAATCTGTCCGATGATCCTTTATCATTTTATAGGGATGAAAAACATAGCTCCTGATCTGGCTCCCCCACTCTATTTTTTTCTTTGAAGCATTTGTAGTATTCTGAACTTCCTGCCTCCTTCTTATTTCTTCCTCATAAAGTCTGCTCTTTAGCATTGACATAGCTTTTTCCCGGTTTTCACCCTGCGTTCTCGCCTGCTGGCATTCGACAATGAATCCACTTGGTTTATGCGTCAACCGGACTGCAGTTTCTACCTTGTTAACATTCTGCCCCCCGCTTCCACCACTCCTAAAGAAAGCCCATTCCACATCTGCGGGATTTACTTTTATATCGATGGTGTCGTCTATCAGCGGATATACATATACACTCGCAAAACTTGTGTGCCGTCTCGCATTGCTATCAAACGGAGAAATTCTCACCAACCTGTGCACTCCACTTTCGCCTTTAAGAAAACCAAACGCAAAGGGTCCGTCAAATTGAAGAGTCGCGCTTTTGATTCCCGCACCGTCACCTGCCTGGTAATCCAGCTCAGTTACACTCCACCCCTGTTTTTCACCATACATCCTGTACATTCGGAGCAACATTTCTGCCCAATCCTGGCTTTCTGTACCCCCTGCGCCACTATTGATTTGGAGAATGGCCGGCATCTCATCAGCAGGCTGATTTAATGTGCTCTTGAATTCAGCTTCTTCTATTGCCGTCCATGCGCTATCGAACGCATCTTTCACTTCGCCTTCATTGGCCTCCCCTTCTTTCCAAAACTCAAAGAGCACAGCAAAGTCATCTACTTTTGTTTGTAAATTTTTGAAAAGATTCAGCCAGTACTCATTAATCTTTATTTCCTTTAAAATGGAAGTGGCTCGTTGATTGTCGTCCCAGAATCCGGGCGCTAACGAGAGTTGCCTGTCATTGTCTACTTTTTCCTGTCGGTTCCCGACGTCAAAGAAACCTCCTCAAAACCAAAATACGGTCTCTCAAATCCTTTAATTGTTCTGTTGTCATGGGCGCAAATATAAAAAAGTATTGTGTTAAGAATAGCACAAGTGATTTGCTGCATTTCACCCGGGCTTTCGGCGCGGGTTCTATCAAGTTAACGTTACCTATCAGGGGAAGTTATCAAGATAAATAAATCAGAATTTCCGCTTCCTCATTTGAAGTGCGGAAAGAGAGTTTGTATCTTGCATATTGATATGAGTTTTACAAAAATCGCATTGACGGGATATAAAAATTACCACACCCGGACTTTCAGTTTTACAAGAAGGATTGTTGGCATCTGCGGACCAAACGGCCGGGGTAAAACCAATCTCCTGGATGCATTAAGTTACTTGTGTTTTACCAAAAGTTATTTTTCAAAATCTGATCTTGCCAACGTTTATTTTGGTGCTGAAGGTTTTCGACTGGAAGGTGAATTGAGTATGAACGGATCGCCCGGGGCGAAAGCGAGTAAGATCATTTGTATCTATCGGCCATCATCACGCAAAGAATTTTTTCTTAACGAAGTGGCTTATGTGAAATTCTCGCATCACATTGGAAAAGTCCCCTGTGTTATGATTGCGCCTGACGATATTCAAATGATCACAGGTGGCAGCGATGAAAGAAGAAAATTTTTGGACACATTGATCAGCCAGGTAGATCCGGAATACCTTCAACAGTTGATCTGCTACAATAAAATAATTCTGCAACGAAACAGCTTTTTGAAAAGTGAGTCTTCTTCAGTTTTGATGGACATGCAGGTGCTCGAAGCACTTGATGTACAATTGCTGGGTCCCGCAAAATACATCTATGAAAAGAGGCAGCAGTTTACCAAAAAACTTATTCCCCTGATCAGTAAGTTTTACAGGAATATTTCAGCTAACGAGGAAGTCATTACAGTACAATATTGCAGCCAGTTACATGAGCAAAATTTGCAATCACTCCTGCTTTCATCAAGGCAAAAAGATAGGATCACCCAACGGACGAACGCAGGAATTCATAAAGATGATCTTGATTTTTTGTTGAATGGATATAATTTTAAATCGACTGCTTCCCAGGGACAGCGAAAAAGTCTTTTATTCGCATGCAAGCTCTCAGAGTTTGAAATGCTTTTGTCGGCAACGGG
>JBBSPT010000454.1:0-2577 GCA_038258515.1 Chitinophagales bacterium
CCTCAAACAATATGGCGCAGGAAAAGCGGTATCTATGCCGCAACAGCGGGACTTCCTGAGGTAGAGATAGGCGAGGGAAGAAGTTGTTCCATTGCCACGCTAAATAATAAAAACTACTACGCTTGGAACGAGGACGGAAATGTAATAATGATGAAACCGGACGGAATTAAAATAAACCTTGGACCGGGGAGTCTTCCGGTTCTTCAACCACTGAACAATGAAAAAATTATTTGCGTGTGGGAAAACGACAGCAAGGTGCAAGCAGCAACGCTAAGCCTTTAGTGGTTCAAAATCTTACAAATTTTATCCATCATTGTGTAAAACATTTTCCCGCAGCCTGAACTATTTTTGTCCTAATAATTTTTTGTTGAATTATTTAAATCAATCTGATCATGAATACTTATAAGTTTAAGACAAATATTAATTGTGGCGGTTGTATTGCAAGTGTTACTCCTCACCTTAATGGCAATAACAACATTAATGACTGGAAGGTTGACACTTCCACTCCAAATAAGGTGCTGACTGTTTCAACTGAAAACCTGGGCAAAGAGGAATTGAAAGCGATCATCGCCAAAGCTGGTTTTAAGGCAGAGGAAATAATATCATAGGCTCAGTCGTTCTCTTTGCAGTTGTAGAAAATAGAATCGTCGTTTCAAATTTTACAAAATCAATAAGCACCAATGAATTAAAGAGCGCTACTTTTGCACCAATGTCAAAATGAAAAAAACTTTCGCCTTCATATTAGCAGCTCTCTATTTTACAGCCACAACTGGTGCTAACATACAGTTGCATTTCTGTATGGGCAAGCTGATTGGCAAAGACGTTTTAACCACATCGAAAAAAAATTGCAGTAAATGTGGAATGGAGAAAAAGGAAAAATCTGATGCCGGCTGCTGCAAGGATGAATTAAAGTTTTTTAAGGTCGATAAAGATCAGAAGGTAACAGAAGATTTTTCTCAAACTCAAAGGCTATCTCTGAAGGCCGTTTCTTTTTCTAAAATTACCGGTTCAGAAAATATCGTTACCTCACAGGTTCACAGTTTTCCAAAATCGAATGGGCCACCGCCGCTGACCCAAATCGCTATCTACAAGCGTAATTGCATTTTCTTAATTTAATCCCTCTCACCGTTTTAGAGCCAGGCTTATAAGAGTCGGGCTATTGGTATTTGTATACTCTTCTACAACATACCTCATCGCTACCCAAGGTTATATCACAGAATTAATAATTCATCCGGCTAAACCTTAATAGCCGTGGCAATAACAGAAACGAAAAAGCAGAAACACAAACAAATGGATCCTCGCAAAATGGAGAAAACAGTTCATTAAGAATACAACCCGATAAAAAATGATACCAAAAATAATTTCCTGGTCATTAAGAAACCGGTATATCGTATTACTGCTAGCCGCAGCTTTATTTGTGTGGGGAATCTTTAACATACAAAAGAATCCGATTGATGCAATTCCTGACCTGAGCGAAAACCAGGTGATCGTTTTTACCGAATGGATGGGGCGTGGGCCGCAGATCATGGAAGACCAGGTAACCTATCCACTTGTGAGCAACCTTCAGGGCATTCCCAAAGTAAAAAACATCCGTGGTACCTCCATGTTTGGGATGAGTTTTGTGTATGTCATTTTCGAAGATGATGTGGATGTTTATTGGGCCCGGACAAGAGTGCTGGAAAGATTAAATTATGCGCAAAGGCTATTACCAACGGGTGTTACGCCAACACTGGGGCCTGATGGAACAGGCGTCGGTCATGTGTTCTGGTACACATTAGATGCAAAAAATCTTGATCTCGGTGAGCAACGGGCTTTGCAGGACTGGTATATAAAACTTGCGTTGCAAACAGTACCGGGAGTTGCTGAAGTAGCTTCTTTCGGAGGATTTGAAAAACAGTACCAGTTGATAATTGACCCTGTTAAGTTGCAGTTTTACAAAGTTTCCCTGATGGATGTGATGAATAAGGTGAAGGCAAATAACAATGATGTGGGAGGAAGAAAATTTGAAATGAGTGATATGGCTTATATCATTCGGGGCCTGGGATATATAAAAAATAAGGAAGACCTGGAAAGCATTTCCCTGGGAAATTATAACGGCATCCCTGTCCGGGTAAAAGATATCGGAACGGTGCAAATGGGCGGTGACCTGAGACTCGGGATTTTTGACGAAAACGGTGAAGGCGAAGTCGTGGGTGGCATTGTGGTAATGCGTTATGGAGAAAATGCCGATAAGGTGATAAAGGCAGTAAAAGAAAAAATGAAAGATGTGCAGAAAGGCCTGCCGGAGGGAGTAACATTTAAAACAGCTTATGACAGAAGTGAGTTAATTGAAGCAGCGATCGGAAATATTAAAACAAAGCTTGTTGAAGAAATGAGTATTGTAGCGCTGATCGTAATCATCTTTTTATTTCATTGGCGAAGTGCGCTTAGCATTATCATACAGATACCCATCACTATCGCGATAAGTTTTATCCTGCTTAATTTATTAAACATTTCTTCGAATATAATGTCGCTCACAGGAATTGCATTAGCAATCGGTGTTATCGTGGATAATGGCATTATCATGAGTGAGAATGC
>JBBSPT010000455.1:0-2573 GCA_038258515.1 Chitinophagales bacterium
ATCATACGGTACCACATCGGTCAATGCCTTATAATAAACTTCTGTTGTTATGCGCAGCGGTCGATCTCCAGCGGCAACATTATAGTCTAAGCCGGCTACGAATTGAACGCTCTTCTGACTTTTAAGATCACGGTTTATAGAGCCATCATACCTTCTGAGTTCTCTATAAAACGGTGGCTGATCATATACTCCAGCAGCGCCCTTAAAGACGACATCCATTTTCCAGTTTGGTTTGTAGCTCAGTTGCGCACGTGGACTCACAAGAAATTCTCCATTCAGTGAATTATAATTAAAACGGACTCCACCTTGCAAGGTGAAGTTTCTTAATGCATCGCCCATCCTTATATTGTCCTGCACATAACCACTATACTTATCAATAGTTAAGTCAGACTTTGATTTCAATACAGTACTGAGATTGATATTGGCTGGATTATATGGAAGGGAATATCCTGCGCTGTCCTGGTACTCCCATTCATTTAGCTTGTCATGAATAATTGTGCGATCGACTCCCAATCCCCATTGAATAAAATGTTTTCCAATATCCAATGAGCCTTTATGACTTAGGTTGTACACCTCAATGTTTAACTTGTTGCGGGCATAATTTTGAAATATTCCTGCGCCCAGGGGATTGGTGATCTGGCCAAAGGTGGCGGTGGTTTTGTCAAAATTTCTTTCTCCAAAAAGGTAGTATCCGGTAATATCGAAGTTCTCATTTTCATTGTCCCCATACCGGCTCGCCATCCATTTCAGTTTTACCTTCTTATTTATGGTTTGATTTATTTTTATCCCGACTAGGTTAGTATTGTAATTATCTTTTTCCTGGCCTTCAAAAAATATATCCAGTCCAACATTTGCAGTAAATAGAGGAGAGAAAACTGCGGTAGATTTTTGTGCTGATTCAGGGACAAGTGAAAATTTAGATCCGGAAAGTATGCCCAATAATTCGAGCTGTACTTTTTCAGAAAGCTTATAAGTAAGAAAGGCCTGCAGGTCTGCGGATGAAGGAACGTAATTGCCTTTTACTTCCTGGCTGCTTAGTAAATTTTTATTCGTTTTGCTTCGCACGCCAAAGAGCCAACTCAACTTCGAGTTGCGTGAAGTGCCTTCCAAATGAAAGCCTTGTTCCAGGAGACTGATGTAAACGGAACCACCGGTAGTTACCGGTTTTTTATATTGTATGTCAAGCACACTGCTTATCTTATCTCCATATTTTGCCTGGAAACCGCCGTTGTAAAAATTAATATTTTTTACGAGTTCAGGATTGATAAAACTCAACCCTTCCTGTTGACCGCTTCTAACCAGGTAAGGACGATATATTTCAAAATCATTTATATAGATCAAATTCTCATCATAGTTTCCGCCACGCACTGAGTATTGTGAAGTGAGTTCATTGTTGCTGCCCACGAGAATTTTGATCAGGCCTTCCACGCCACCGGTTGCAGATGGCAGTGTTATAGCACTTTTCGGATCGATTTTTACAAGACCGGTTTCCTTTCTTTCTTTTTCATCTTTCACAACTACGGTTTCGAGAAGTTTACTGCTGTTGTAAAGTTTTATCGTCACATTTTCCTGCTCTCCTTCGCTGAGATAAAAATTCTTTTGTTCATCCCTATATCCTGCGGATGAGAATACCAATGCCAATGCCCTGTCAGCAGGAACTTGTATTTTGAAAATGCCGGAGTCAGAAGTAATGATGCCTTTTTGTTTTCCAAGTATGGTGACACTAACACCGGGAATTGCGTTTTCATTTTCATCAATCACTGTTCCGGAAACGAAAGCCTGTTTCGTTTGAGTATACCCTGAACATGCTGCGAAAAGAAATAAGAGGAAAGCCGTCAGTCTCATGAAGTGAAGATAATATTTTAAAGCCTACCTATATTATACGTTGATTTCAATTTATTATTTTTGAAAATGCACAACACCTATCTAATCGTTGCTCTTTTTATTTTTCTATTAAATACCGGTTGTCACATGCCTGAACCGAAAGATGAAAGGTTGGTGGCTGGAGCAATGCCACAAAGAAAAGACGCTTTTCACCAGCTTTGCCAGTATTGGGAAGTTTCTGATGCTGATGCTCCGACCTATCGGGATATTTTTGAAAATTCTGAAGAAGGAATCTACAACTATCCCGGAATTGTGTTTCTTACTGATTCTACATTCCTGGAAAATCCAAGGGCAGAGATGCGATATGGAAAGTTTAGTTTGAATGGAAGGCATATAGCTGCAACGTTTGACGATGGACAAAAATCTCTTTACTTAATTCAGGAAAGAAGCCGGGAAACAATGATCCTGAAAAGGGTGGAGAAAGATCACACAACTGTTCTTTACCTGAAAGCATCAGAAGTCTTTTGGACGGATGCCACAACGAACCCTTACAACAAGGTGAACAGTGAATGGAGAATGCCACCGAAAAAAACTGAAAGTCATGAGCAGCTAAAGCACAGACTCAAGGGTTGCCTTCAGTTTTATCAATATTTTTTTGAAGGAAATGCAAAGAGCGAAAGCGATGAGATCGATTTCCTCGGGCTTCCCAGTTGTTTCAGGTGGTATCACGGAGGCATTTTCGTACAAGG
>JBBSPT010000456.1:0-2559 GCA_038258515.1 Chitinophagales bacterium
ATCGTGTGCATGGCTTTCCCGCATCCCGGCATTGGTTATTTTTATGAAGGTAGCTTTTTGCAAAGACGCTATATCTTTTGCTCCACAATACCCCATTCCTGCACGCAGACCTCCAGTGAACTGGTGAACAACTTCCGATAATAAACCTTTGTAGGCAACCCTGCCTTCAATTCCTTCCGGTACGTATTTTTTAGATTTTTCTTCTGTATCCTGGAAATACCTGTCGCTACTTCCCTGTGCCATTGCGCCAAGAGAACCCATGCCCCTGTATTGTTTAAATTTTCTACCCTCGTAGATGATCGTGTCTCCCGGGCTTTCTTCAGTGCCAGCAAAAACACCGCCCATCATCACGCAACTGGCGCCCGCAGCGATCGCCTTCACCATGTCTCCGGTATATCGAATTCCTCCGTCAGCAATTATTCCAATGGATTTATTTTTCAACGCTGCGGTCACTTCCATCAATGCAGTTATTTGAGGAACTCCTGCACCGGCAACTATTCTTGTGGTGCAGATTGAACCAGGGCCTATGCCAACCTTTACTGCATCGGCACCTGCATCTGCTAACGCAACCGCACCCGCCGGGGTTGCAATATTTCCTGCAATGACCGGTATATTCTTAAAATCTTTTTTAGCTTTTTTTAATGCACTAATTACGCCCTTTGTATGGCCATGAGCGCTGTCAAGGCAGATCACATCTACTCCAACTTGTTGCAGAGCATAGATCCTGTCGCTGATATCTTTTGTGATACCAACGCCTGCTCCTACCAGCAGTCTTCCAAAAGAATCTTTGGCAGCGTTTGGATGATTGTGAACCTGTAGAATATCACGATAAGTAATCAAGCCTTTCAGAATGCCTGATTTACTCAGGACAGGTAATTTTTCAATTTTATGTTTTCTTAAAATTGATTGAGCCTTTTGAAGGTCGGTTCCCTCAGGCGCCGTCACCAGGTTTTCCTTTGTCATCAGTTCGCTCACCTTCCTGCGATAGTTTTCTTCAAAGCGCAGATCGCGATTGGTTAAAATTCCAACCAGTTTTCCACCAGCATCTACAATAGGTATCCCCCCGATTTTGTTTTCTTTCATAAGGTGCAATGCATCGCCGATAGTGGCATCCACCAATAAAGTAATCGGATCAAAAATGAGCCCGCTCTCACTTCGTTTTACTTTGCGTACCTCTGCGGCCTGTTGCTCTATGCTCATGTTCTTGTGGAGAATACCAAGACCACCCTCCCTCGCTAACGCTATGGCCAATGCCGCTTCAGTAACGGTATCCATTGCGGCGCTAAGCATGGGAATGTTTAGAGAAATGGAACTTGTAAGTTTTGATTTTGTGATTACGTCACTCGGCAGCACTTCACTGTAAGAAGGCATTAGCAGTACATCGTCGAAGGTCAATCCTTCACCAAAAAACTTGTTTGGAGTTGTAGTTAGTTTATTTATTGTAGCCATGTGCAAAGATAATGTCCCGGCTGATAAAGCTGAAATAAAATCGCCGGCTGAATTACTAACAGGCAATTATGGACTGAGCTTGTACATCTTTCCAGGCATGGAAATAACGAGATTCTGCATTTCCAGCATCAGCAATGCAGCGGCGACGGAGCTGCTGTTAAGTTTACTTTTAAAATAAATTTCATCGATGTGCACCTGTTCCTGAGATTGCAATATGTCCACTACCACTCTTTCATCCGGTGTCAATTCAATAAATAGTTCTTTTTGTTTTTTTGCCTTTTGTTTTGTTGAAGCTTTCCAACCCATATTTTCGAGAAGGTCATCTCCCGAGGTAATGAGTGCGGCTTTATTATTTCGTATTAAATAATTGCAGCCCTCACTTTTAGCATCGTTAATCCTTCCGGGAAATGCAAAGACATCTTTGTTGTAGCCGTTAGCAAGCTCGGCTGTAATCAATGAGCCACCTTTTATACCGGTTTCTATCACGATAATGGCATCACTGATGCCTGCAACAATCCTATTCCTGGAGGGAAAGTTTTGCCTTTCCGGTTTGGCTTGTTTTCGAAATTCTGTTAGCAGACCACCATTCTCTGTCATTTGTTTCGCCATGGAAGAATTCTGTGAAGGATAGATCATGTCAAGTCCGTGAGCAAGTACGCCTATGGTTGACAGTTGATTTTTGATTGAAGATTTATGAGCGACAGTGTCTATTCCAAATGCAAGTCCGCTCACAACAATTATGTTTTCGGCTGAAAGTTCTTCAATGAATTTTTCAGTAATGCTTTTCCCATAATCGCTATTGTTTCTTGTTCCAACGATTGCGATAATTTTTGAATGATTCAAGTCGACGTCTCCTTTGAAATACAGGAGGGCAGGACTGTCATAACAATTCAAGAGTCGCTGCGGATAATTCTTATCTGTTAAGAACAGGGTGCTGATTTTATATTTTTCAACAAAGACGATTTCCTTTTCCGCCTGCTCAAAAAGATTAAAATGCTTTATCGAATTTGCCCGAACGGATCCAATTCCTTCTAACCCTTCGAGATCTTTTTTCTTCGCTTTGAAAATCGATTCAGCAGTTCCAAAAAAATTAACAAGTGCCTTCGCATG
>JBBSPT010000457.1:0-2556 GCA_038258515.1 Chitinophagales bacterium
CATTATTGCCGCTTTCTTTGAGAGTTACGTTACTTACCTTATGAGCAATACTTTTCAAAAAGGATCCACAGACGTCGGGCTACCCGTTCCGGTGAGTCTCATAATTTTGGCAGGTTCATTATTCTTTATTATTTGGTATTTCGTATTATATCCAAT
Source organism: Chitinophagales bacterium (assembly GCA_038258515.1). Lineage (GTDB taxonomy): Bacteria > Bacteroidota > Bacteroidia > Chitinophagales > Chitinophagaceae > Ginsengibacter. The sequence goes on from JBBSPT010000457.1 coordinate 157, forward strand.
CCGCCTGCGCAGGCAGGGTGTGCACCTTTCTAATGGAAAAGTTATTAAGAATGGGATAGCCTATGACTTATAAAATTCATTGCCCCAATCTTCATTTTCTTAGCCTGCTTATTGTTCTTTGCAGTCACTCTTTTGGTCAAAGCTCAGGCGTTGAAAGTCCACCGGACTCGGGCTTTATTTCAAAAGAATTTTCCGACAGCGCCGAAATCTCTGGCAATTCTTTAGACACCGTTTTGAAAGCTTTTCAGTTTCCGATAACGCTGGATTCCTTTCAGCAGTGGAAGGAGAGCGGCGATTTTGACTATATGAAATTTCTTGACAGCCTGTTGCGAAAAGGAAGCGCTCTTCATAGCGATACGACGAGTATTGACAATAGCACGGGTAAAAGAAGAACTGCAAGGGAAAATGAAGCAACGCAATCTCTTTTGAACAGCGACCCAATAAAAGTATTTTTTTGGGCACTTGCGATTTTCTTTATCGCGTTTATCGTTTACAAGATATTTCTGACAGGTAGCCTGTTTGCAAGAAAGAACAAGCGTGTTGAAAACAATGAAGATGATGAAATTCCTGACACACTGGAGGCAGCATCAAAATATTATGCGTTGATCAGTGAAGCGGAATCCCGGAACGATTTTAATTTGTCGACAAGATATTTGTATTTGCAGACAATTAAAATGCTGATTGACCGTGACATGGTTTCTTATTCGCCAGGTAAAACTAATTACAGTTATGTCAAAGAGTTAACGGGTAAAAGTTTCCGCGATGAATTCGCGTCTCTTACCCTTAATTATGAATATGTATGGTATGGGAAATTTGCAATGAATGCTGATCAGTATAAACAGTTGAAACTGCGGTTTATTTCTTTCAATCAAAAAGTGTCGTGATCCTCAACAGTTCTTTTTTATATAGATGCATTTTGTTGCTTGCCATCCTGGGTAATACCGGGTGCAGGAAAGAAGCTGGAAATAAACTGCCATCTCTGAGGGAAACCTATCGCAACACGGATAAGCAACCATTCGGAGGTTTTCTCGCGTTCAATCAATTCAGCCGTTTATTCGGGGATCGCTACATCGAACAAATTGACGATCCTTTCGATGATACATGGACCAGGATCAAATCGTATACTGCTGATAAAAAATATTCACTCTATTTTTTAGTTGCCAGGAATTTCGTGGTTAGCTATAGCGACGTTAATGCTTTCATGGATTATGTGAAAGCCGGTAATGATCTGTTTATCTCTGCTGATTATATTGACAATCGTTTTCTTGAATCTATAAATTGCAGTGCAGACCGGATTAAAGAAATCAGCGCTGAGATGAAAGGTGACATGCATCAAACGAATGTGAAAATGTATCTTGGCAAAAACTTCAGCGCCCCTTCTTTCGGATATTATTATTACCCGTTTTTAAATAGCCTGGCTGACTATGATTCAGCATTTACAACTGTACTCGGAGTGAATGAAATGAACCAGCCGAACTTTGTTGTAATGTTTTCCGGTCGCGGGCGAATCTATCTCCACGTTGCGCCGCGGATCTTCGGAAATTATTTCTTACTCACAAACGACAATTACAAATATTTTGAACATGTTATTTCATGGCTGAGGCCCGATCCAAAAGATATTTATTGGGATGAATATTACAAGAGTTCAGGCAGTGCGGGCCGGCGAAAGAACAGCTCTCAGAACAACGACAATTTCTCCACGCTGAGCGTTATAAGACAGCATATTCAATTGTTGTGGGCTTTTTGGATTGCTGCGGCTGGCATGATGTTATTTATTTTTTTTAATGTAAAAAGAAAGCAACGGGTGATTCCTGTTATGTCGCCTAACTTAAATACAACTGTTGCATTCACAGAAACGATTGGAAGATTATACCTGCAGAAGAAAGATAACAGGCACATCGCCGAAAAAATGATTACATATTTTTATGAACATTTAAGGAACCACTATTTTATTGGAACCGTGAATGTCAGCGAAGAATTTATAAAATCTCTTTCAGGAAAAAGTGGAGTTCCGAAAGAAACGACAAAAGAATTATTTTCATTGATTACGCAAATTCTGACACAGGAAAAAGTGGATGATCCCGTGTTGCTCAGGTTAAACACTGGAATAGAAAATTTTATCAAACATAGGCCTCATGGATAATGATTTATTTCGACAAAGAATCGAACTTGAAAATCTCGATCGTGCCATCGACGATATAAGAAAGGAGATTGCTAAAGTGATCGTGGGTCAGCACGAGATGGTGGACATGCTGATGATTGGTTTATTTTGCGATGGACATATTCTTATAGAGGGTGTGCCCGGTGTTGCTAAAACACTTACCGCGAAACTCATAGCAAAGATCATCAATGCGGATTTTTCAAGAATACAGTTTACTCCCGATTTGATGCCGAGCGACG
>JBBSPT010000458.1:0-2550 GCA_038258515.1 Chitinophagales bacterium
AAACCAATCATCTTAAATTTGTCAGCAATATATTTATAGGCAAGTTCTTCTCCGGGAGTTCCCGTTGCTCGCCCTTCGAGTTGGTCACTGGCAAGAAAGCCAATATCGTTTTTTACATTTTCAATAATAGTCCGATCAGACTTTTTCAATTTTTGCGCTGCGAGATCGTGACCATAAAGAAAAATGAACAGGAAAAGATATCTCATCGGGGTGATTTTTTGCAAAGCTACTATGAATAAAGCAGGCTAAAGATGTTTGTTTTTAGGAGATTGGGCGTAATGAAAACCGATAAAAGTCTGTTAAGCCGTATGTTTAGCAAATCTGTTTTCTTAAATCGTAAAGGATCGGGACAGCGTTCCACATAATTTTACCTGATATCGAAGAATTTTTGAAAACACAACTTAACATAGCACTCGTAGGCAATCCAAATAGCGGCAAGACGTCTTTGTTTAATTCAATGACCGGCTTGAATCAAAAGGTTGGTAATTTTCCAGGAGTTACTGTTGATAAGAAAACCGGATTGAGTAACATTTCTGATACTCTTTCTGCTAAAATTATTGATCTCCCTGGTATGTACAGCCTCTATCCAAAAAGAGGTGATGAATGGGTATCTTATAAAGTGTTGATTGACCAGGATCCCACTATCAAGGCCGATATCATTGTATTGGTTGCCGACGCATCAAATTTAAAACGCAATCTCCTTTTTTGTTCGCAAATAATTGATTTAAAAAAACCGGTTGTCATTGCTCTTGCAATGATGGATATTGCAAAAAATAAGAATATCGAAATCGATCTGCCCGGGCTTCAGAGAGCGTTGGGTATTTTAATTGTGCCGGTAAACCCAAGGAAAAGCAAAGGAATTGAGCAGTTGAATAAGGCGCTTGAGGGGATTTCAGAAAATCTTGCGAAAGTTCCCGAACGGGACTTCTTTGAAAGTAGATCTCTTGCGCCGGATGCTATCGCCAGGGTACGGGAATTGGTTCCTGGCATCAGCGATTACAGGGCTCTCCACTTCCTGATAAATCATGAAAACTTCGCGTTGCCTGATACAATGCAGGACGAAATTGAAAACATTGAAATTGAGACGGCTTTTGATCCGGCCAAAAGTCAGGCTGAAGAAATACTAGAACGTTATGGAAAAATAAAAACCATCATGCAGCAAACGGTCGTGGAGTCGGATCCGCTGCAAAAGGCGCTTTTCACGCAGAAACTGGATGATATATTGTTAAACCGAACCTGGGGATATGTGATTTTGATGGCTGTGCTGTTCATGCTTTTTCAAAGCATATTTTTAATAGCACAATATCCGATGAATGCTATTGAATGGATGTTCGCAGAGCTCAGTGGATTCCTGGGACAAATATTAACTGATGGATGGCTCACTGATCTGCTAATAAATGGAATATTAGCCGGGCTCAGCGGGATACTTGTCTTTGTTCCACAAATAATGATTCTTTTTGGCCTGATCACATTATTGGAAGATACCGGATATATGGCCCGCGTGAGTTTTCTTTCTGATAAAATTATGCGCAAGGCAGGGCTGAATGGTAAGAGCGTAATGCCAATGATCAGCGGACTTGCGTGTGCTGTGCCGGCGATAATGAGCGCCCGAAGCATAGAAAATAAAAAGGAGCGATTGCTGACCATCATGTGTACTCCGTTAATGAGCTGCAGCGCCCGGCTGCCCGTTTACACTATTCTTATCGCATTGGTTGTTCCAAACAAAATGATCCTCGGTTTTATCAGCTTGCAGGGAATTGTGATGATGCTGATGTACCTGCTCGGTACTGTCATGGCTTTGTTGTCAGCCTATGTTTTAAAGTGGTTCATAAAAAGTAAAGAAAAAAGTTTCTTCATCCTCGAGCTACCTGTTTACCGTAGTCCCAGGTGGAAGAACATGGTTTTCACAATGATTGAAAAAGCCAAAGTGTTTGTTTATGATGCCGGTAAGGTTATTATGGTAATAAGCCTTTTACTTTGGGTGCTTAGCTCTTTTGGACCTCCGTCGGAAATGAAGAAGGTATCTGCAAAATATGAAATGCTCGCAGAGCAACAGCCATCAAAAGCAAGAGAATGGAAGAAAATGGAAAAAACAGAATTGCTGCAAAACTCCTTTGCAGGAATTTTAGGAAGATCTATCGAACCTGCGATAAGACCCTTGGGATATGACTGGAAGATCGGGATCGCATTGATCACCTCTTTTGCTGCCCGTGAAGTGTTTGTGGGAACGATGGCTACGCTGTATAGCGTTGGGGAAGATCCTGAAGAAAATAACGCCACACTAAGGCAAAAAATGAATGCAGCAGTTCGACCTGATGGCTCCAAGGTTTACGATCTCGCAACAGGCTTGTCGTTGCTCGTCTTTTACGTGTTGGCAATGGAGTGTATGAGCACTTTGGCAATTGTATAACGCGAAACGAGAAGCTGGAAGTGGCCGGCCATACTATTTGCCTATATGACCGGGCTTGCCTATTTTATGAGTTTTATCGTTTACCATATTTTCAGTTGATACAACAAATTTTAAACTTCTTCTACCGCCGAACTGAATTG
>JBBSPT010000459.1:0-2545 GCA_038258515.1 Chitinophagales bacterium
ATTGAAATAGCAAGTGAAGATTTTGATAAACTGACTTCCACAGCAAAAAGGCTGAAGCAATATCTTGACAGCGTGCATGTTCCCGGAGTTGAAGAACTGAAGATGGATGTCGACTTAACGAACCCGGAAATTACATTGACAGTAAATCGCGAACGTGCGCAAATTGAAGGGGTATCCACCGCGCAGATTGGGCAGCAAATACGGACTGCTTTATTTGGAAGAGAGGTGTCAAAAATTAAAATCGGGGAAGACGAATATAAAATTCAATTGCGGAATGAAGAGATGCAACGGAATTCTTTGTCTGATCTTTTGAATATGAAACTTGTTTTCCGGGACCAGGCAGCTGGCGGAGCAATAAAACAAATCCCCATAACCACCTTGGTTGATGTGGACTACACAAGCACTTTTGGAAGTATAAAGCGGAAAAATGTAAAGAGAGTTATCACATTAACTTCCAACGTTCTATCAGGTTTTACACCGACAGAAGTAAATGCTAAATTGAAAACGGCAATCGACAACTTCAAAAAGGTTCCCGTAGGTGTTACGATAGAGCAAACTGGCGAGGGAGCACAACAAGCAGAAACAGGAGCGTTCCTTTTCAAGGCGTTGATCATTGCGCTGATGTTGATATTACTGATACTCGTTTTGCAGTTTAATTCAATCAGTAAATCAGTAATTATTCTTACAGAAATTGTCTTTAGCGTGATTGGAGTGTTGCTTGGTTTTGGGATAACCGGAATGGAAGTATCGGTTGTGATGACAGGTATAGGAATTGTTGGTCTTGCGGGGATTGTGGTAAAAAATGGAATTTTGGTTATTGAATTTGCAGATGAATTAAGAGCCCGTGGCATGAAAACCAGGGAAGCTGTTATACAAGCCGGAAAAACCAGGATCATTCCTGTAATGCTGACGGCTTTGGCGGCCATGCTTGCATTGATTCCTTTGGCCATTGGATTCAATATTAATTTTGTCACGATGTTCTCCGACCTCAATCCTCACATATTTTTTGGTGGAGATAGTGCAAGTTTCTGGAAACCTCTTTCATGGACCATCATCTTCGGACTTGCGTTTGCATTCTTTATGACGCTGGTAATTGTTCCGAGCATGTACCTGATTGCCGAAAGATTAAGACGCCCTATGCGCAGGCAGTACGGCGGCAAATGGATTTCTATCATGGGGATACCGCCACTGATTTTGCTGTTCATTCCGTTGATGATTACAACGATGATTATTCACATTCGCGAGGCAGCAAAAAGAAGAAGAAGGATCGGCAAGAATACGAATGAAAAGTGGGCAGGGAGTTGGTATTAATCCAGCGTGTTACCGAAGCAGCGAAAATAAAAAAGCAAGATATTTAAGAAAAAAAGCCGCCCCCGAAAGGGCGGCTTTTATACAAGCAAACGTAAAGTACAATCATTAAAAATGGCAGACTAATTATTCAAGGGCAATAATGCATAATTTTCGCCATATTCCATCATTTGTTTAAAAAAACTTTCCGGATATTCAATTTTTACATCAATGATTTCATTGTCTTTCATTACCGGAGTAAGCTTAGGCTGGATGAAACCTTTGTAAGGTTTTATGTTTAAGGATTTGTAGCGCTTCAGGATTTCTTTGTGCAACGCAGGATCAACTTTCACTCCATAAGTTTCTATCAGCTTTTTGCCCGCTTCGAAATCACCTTCCGATTTTATCCTCTGGATCTCCCTGAGAAGCTGTCCAAAAAGTTCACGCAATTTGATGTAATTGTTTATTTGGATGTATGTTTTGCCATTCTTTTTTACAAATTCCACCACGTTTTCTTTTTTCCCCATTTCAAACGCCCATTTAGCCACTAACTGCCGGTTTCGCATGTGCGCCTCTTCTAACTGAGCTCCCGGCGTAAGCCTGGTAAGTTGCGTCATCAAACCATTCAACATGTACATATCGTACTGAGCCATTCCGACTTCTTTGTTTGGCATCACCTTTATATCAATCAGTTTATCGTCCATAATGTAGTAAAGACCGACGAGATCCGCACGTGCTTCTTCAAGCGCTGACGCATAATTTTTTAGAGTTTCTGCTGTCGTTCCCACACCCGGATTTATCTGGCCTGACGCATGCCCTATTACTTCATGCATGTCAGTATGCAGATCTGAAGAAAGGTTCCCCCATTTCTTCATGCGTTGTTTTACCGAATCGTTTATTTCAAATTCATCCAGCATTCCACTTGAGGCCGATGCAACATTATAAGAATAAATGATATTGGTTAGCGATACGGATTTCGATCCATGTTCTTTTCTTATCCATTCATTGTTTGGAAGATTGATGCCGATCGGTGTGCTGGGTGCAGCGTCCCCTCCTTCCATTATTACTGTGATCGCCTTGGCGATAATGCCCTTAACGTTTTTCTTTTTGTGCTCAGGCATCAGGGGAGAGTTGTCCTCAAACCATTGTGCCTGCCCGGCGATTGCCTGAATGAGTTTAGTTGCTTCCAAATCTTTCATTGACACTATTCCTTCGAATGCTCCTTTTCTTCCAAGAGGATCCAGGTAAACTTCAATGA
>JBBSPT010000460.1:0-2542 GCA_038258515.1 Chitinophagales bacterium
GCTGAAAAGTTGGGCCACATCGCCTACAGTAATTTCATTAAAGATTGCTATTCTGATCTCGATGTAGTCAATCAATTTGACACGGAGATTTATCAATATGTCGGAGATGGAGTGGTGCTTACCTGGCAACAGGTTAACGTCCAGTCAATAGAACAGTGCATTGATGCATTTTGGGCATACATGGAAAAACTTTCTTCGAAGGCGTCGTATTATGATGGACGATACGGGGTGATCCCGGAGTTCAAGGCGGGCATGAGTCTTGGAATGGTTACCGTTGTGGAAATTGGCGAGTTTAAAAAGGAGATTGCCTATCATGGAAATACCCTGAATACTGCATCAAGAATTGTGGCGCTATGCAATATATACGGTGAAAAACTTCTTATCAGCAGGAAAATATATGATGAAATTTCACTGGAAGATTCAAACTACGTTTTCTGCAAGGTCACTGACACTCAATTGAGAGGCAAGAAAGGTTTAACCGAAATTTTTAGTGTACATCCTGCGAATGGATAAGCCGCTAAAGGAGCTTACCGGTTTTATTTTACAACAAGATTCTTTTACCTGATTCTGCCGAGCGTTTTGCAGCGTCCAATATTTCCATCACAATCATATTGTATTCTAAAGAAGATTGATCTTTTTTGGTTGTAGCATCATTACCAAGTATTGCGCCCAGGTAATTGATTGGATCATTCAATGGAAATGGCAATGCCGTAGCTATTTTACTCGACTTACTATTTTCTCTCATCCTAATGTCGATATTTTCTTTATCCAGTGCATGCAAATATCCAACCTCGCCAAAAACTTCGAGATCTTTGATTGAGAATGGCCAATTCCATGACGCTTCTATTTGGCCAATCGCGTTAGGATATTCTAAAATGACAGTGGCGTCATCATCCACCCGCGGATAAACATCCGGCTTATACTGTCTTAAAATTGCAGTGACTGCGATGGGCTTAATTCCCTGCATAAGCCATGTCATCAAGTCCGCGCCGTAGCAGCCAAAATCATTCAACGCTCCGGCGCCATTCTGCACAGGATCCGTAAGCCAGTTTAGAAAATCAGGACTGCATCCAATTTCCTTTGGACCCTGGTGGCCATCGTGCGATACCATTTTTCGTATTTGTCCAATGCTACCAGATAGAACGGTATTATAGACTTCCTGGTTCGAAGGATACCATGTGGTTTCATAATTCGTAAATACTTTTATGTGGTATTGATTTGCAAGAGATTCTATTTTCCGTGCCTGCGCAAGAGTCGCAGCCAACGGCTTTTCCACCATTACTGCAATTCCCAGCGGCGCACATACCTGAACAATTTCAAGATGCTTTGATGCTGCATTATAACCCAAAACAACATCAGGCTTTTTCTGAATCAGAACCGATTTAAGTTCTTCGAAAAAAAGAGAGTCCGGCAGGTCGTAAAGCTTTTTATATTTTGACTGTAATTTTTTATCTGCTTCCACGATCCCCACAATTTCCACCCTGTTTTTATTATACTGATTTAGAATTCCATGAACGTGATCGTGATTTAATCCGGCAACAACTACCTTTAATATCGACTGGGAAAAAACTGTTGAAGAAATCAGGAATAAAAATAGAAAAATGCAAAGGTTAGCCATGCGGCAAAAAACTAAAGTGGATTTGTCCCGAATCATGTTCTTAATTTTTAATGATCAAAAAATGCTTTTTAAAACACCAAATGTAACGTGAATTATAACTACGGCAGTCTCAAAAATTACACTCAAAACAAAACGTTATTACGCATCTATATTGAACAATCAACAACCGTCATTCACCAAGTTTATGCATTCAAAAATGTCAACCGAAGATTTCAACAAGATAATAGATGAATGGGCAGCTCATTTGCAGTCTTATGAACTGAATCAAATCCTCGCTTCTCCATCGCAGGGAGGCTGGTCGATTGGGCAACTCTATATTCATTTGATCGATGCAACAAATTACCAACTTGAGCAGGCAAAAATTTGTCTTTCAAACAATGAAAACAAGGATGAAGAAACATCTCCTCAGGCGCAGCCGTTATTTCTCACCAACGAATTTCCGGATATAATAATTGAAGGGCCAGCGTCAAACAAGGATACTCCACAGCCCGCCGGGAAAGAAGAGATTTCTGCCGCCTTAAGCGGGTTGAAAAGAAACGCCAATGAAGTTATGACGTTAATGAATTCCTCATCATTCAATGGTAAAACCAAACACCCTGGCCTGGGTTATTTCAATGCTGCTGAATGGTTTCAACTTTCCGAAATGCACCTCCGCCATCATCTTCGGCAGAAAAAAAGAATAGATGATTTTTTTGACAATAGCATCAAAAATATTTGAGACAACCCCTCCGTTTTACATCTCACTTCGCCGGTAGAGCTGCTTTATCTATGGGCACTGAAAACTTAATCATGGTAGATTTAAAAAAAATGTCACAGAAGATTTATATGCAGTGCTGCGCCAAATGACTGTTCCAAAAAGACTTTTTTCGTTGCATTGTTGAGGTCGAACTTAAAAAGAAATAAAAGCTATCTTCGAAAAAAAAA
>JBBSPT010000461.1:0-2517 GCA_038258515.1 Chitinophagales bacterium
AAAAGCAACCAAGCTTATTTACGAAGAATGCGAGAAACGCAATGCAGCAATGGTTTTTGCAGATTTAAAGGAACTGGACTTTCTTAAGGGAGAAAATATACTGATGCTATAAGATTTTTATTTCAATAACAATCCTGATGAACAACCCGAAAGCCAAAACCATATATCTCAGACCGACCGACAAATGGCTTTAAATTATAAAACCATACAACCCCTTCTAATCACCCAAAAGAATAGTATTTCAAAATGGGTTGGATATATTGGTCTCGGTGTGGGTGTTTTAATATTGATGTTGTCAATGCAAATGTTTATCAATATTCAAAAGCTACTGAAAGAAAATAATCCCAGAAAGGCTGGTTATGATTTCATTTCAATTTCAAAAAGCATAACGAATGAAAACATGGGCAGCGATAACACTTTTAGCGATTCAGATATAATACAGTTGGAAAGTCAACCGGGCATCGACGCGGTTTCTCCATTGATAGCAAACCAGTTTCGGGTAAGGATGAGCGCGGGTAACGTTATTCCTTTTAGCACTGATCTTTTTCTCGAAAGTCTTGACAATGATTTTATCGATACCGTGCCGTCTTCCTTTACATGGCAGCCGGGGCAGCGAACTGTTCCTATTATTTTTTCTTCGGATTTTTTGGAAATGTATAATGTATTTGCGCCGGCCCAGGGATTACCGCAATTGTCTCCTAAATCAATTTCTTCTGTTAATGTAATCCTGGAATGTTCCGGACCCGGAGGGATCCAGAATTTCACGGGTAATATCGTAGCATTGAGCGATCGGATCAACTCCGTTCTTGTCCCGAAAAGTTTTATGGAATGGAGCAATACCAAAATCGGCTACGCTTCTAAAGTTCAGCCATCGAGGGTCTTTATCAAAACAAAAGATGCCAACAGTCCACGCTTACTTACCTACCTGGATAAAGAAAATTATCATATAAATAAAGACAAAACCAAATTTGGCCGCGTTAAATCGATCTTACAAAATATTGTAAGCGCACTTGCCGTGTTTGGAATACTGGTGATCGGTCTTGCGTTAATGTTGTTCTCATTCTATTTGCAGTTGATGATTGCAAGAAGTAAAGATAATCTGGTGCTGTTGCTAACGCTCGGTTACTCGCCGCGCTGGCTCGGAAAAAGTGTAGTCAAGACTTGGTTACCGGTGTACATCTCTGTTGTCGCGGTAGCTCTTATCATCACATGGGTGATGCATTTCTTTTTTATTCATCTTGCTGTGATAAGTTCCGCAGAATTACCCTGGTCCTTGCATTGGAGCGTGTTTCTTATGGCTGCATTCTTACTACTATTGACGCTATACCTGAACTCATCATTGGTAAAAAGAGAGCTAAATAAAATAATGTGAAATTGAAATCGGGAAGAAATAGAATACTTTCAAAAAACATTTTCAAAAATCATTGCGGCTCCCTGCCCCACTCCTACACACATTGTAGCTAACCCATACTTGACTTTTTGCCGTTTCATCTCATGCAACAAAGTGGTCGCGATCCGGGCCCCGGTGGCGCCGAGTGGATGTCCAATGGCAATTGATCCCCCGTTTACATTTACTTTTTGAATATCAAGACCAAGTTCATGAATACAGGCTATAGACTGAGAAGCAAACGCTTCATTTAATTCAATTAAACCAAGATCGTTAATGGTCAAATTTGCACGCTGCAATGCCTTGATTGTTGCAGGTACAGGGCCTATTCCCATTATTGCAGGATCAACTCCTGCGACAGCCATGCTGACAACTTTCGCCATTGGCTTGAGGCCATAGTGATTCACTGCTTCTTCGCTCGCCAGTAATAACATTGCGGCTCCATCATTTATACCTGATGAATTTCCAGCAGTTACAGTTCCATCTTTCACAAATGCAGCTCTGAGGTAAGATAATTTTTCCAATGAAGACTTTCTTGAATGCTCGTCAGTGTCAAAAATTATTTTGTCTAACTTGTTTGGCGTTAACTCCACAGGAACAATTTCTTCTTTCCATTTTCCAGCAGCCAATGCGGCGAAATATTTCTGATGACTTTCAAATGCAAATTTGTCCTGGGCATTTCGGGAAATTTTCCATTGCGTTGCTACGTTCTCCGCGGTTTCTCCCATGGAGTAAGGATAAAATTTTTCGTTCAGCTTTTTATTGGGAAAACGCCATCCAATTGTAGTATCATAGATTGCAGCTTTTCTGCTGAATGGCCCATCGGCCTTGCTCATTACAAATGGTGCCCTCGTCATGCTTTCTACACCACCTGCGAGGTAAATACGACCGTCGCCACACATAAGAGCACGGGACGCATCCATGATGGATTGCAAGCCACTTGCGCAAAGCCTGTTGACGGTGGTACCGGGAACACTCACGGGCAATCCAGCCAATAGTGCCGACATTCGCGCAACATTCCTGTTGTCTTCGCCTGCCTGGTTCGCATCTCCTGCAATCACATCCTCAATTTCATTTACATCAATTCTACCACTTTTTTTTACAAGAGCTTCAATCACAGAAGCCAATAA
>JBBSPT010000462.1:0-2513 GCA_038258515.1 Chitinophagales bacterium
GTCGTGAAGTCAACATCACGCGGCGATACTGCAGATTTTGACAAGCAGGATAATCTATACACACTTTGCGTGAGGGGAGTGTTGAACGGAAAAAATATAGAAGAGAATATTATTAATTCTTCGATAAGCAGGGTGTTAAAAGCTTCCGATCAATGGCCCGATGTTTTGCAATGCGCAGAAAATAAAAACCTTCAGGTCATCATATCCAATACCACGGAAGCGGGAATCAAGTTAATGCAAGATGATAATATTCATGCAAATCCTCCAATATCTTTCCCGGGAAAACTGCTTGCTTTTTTATTGAAGAGATTTGATGTATTTGATGGCGCTGAAGACGGCGGGCTTGTAATTGTTCCGACGGAGCTCATTCCGGGCAACGGTTCAATTCTTAAGTCTGTCGTTTTGGAACTTGCAAAATTAAACTCACTTGATAATGCTTTTATAGAATGGTTGAAATCCGCTAACTATTTTTGCGACTCACTTGTGGACCGGATCGTAACAGGTACTCCTGAAAAAAAAATAAAGGAGGAAATTGAAACTCACCTGGGCTACCGGGATGATTTGCTGACAGTTTGCGAAACCTATAAACTCTGGGCAATTGAAGGCGGTGATCACGTAAAAAAAGTTTTATCATTTGCAGAGGCTGATGAAGGATTAAAGATCGAAACGGATATTAGTTTGCATCGTGAATTGAAATTACGCCTGCTAAACGGCACCCACACACTGAGTTGTGGAATCGCATTTCTTTCAGGAATTCCCACTGTGAAGGATGCGATGAATGACGATGCAATGGCTGCATACATTTCTGTATTAATGAAGCAGGAGCTGGCGCCATCTATTCAGCATGATATTCCTGATGACACTCTTAAGACTTTTACAGATGCGGTGCTTGACAGATTTCGCAATCCGCATATCCTTCATTACTGGAAGAATATCACTCTGAACTATAGTCAGAAAATGAATATTCGCTGCATACCTTTGCTGTTGAATTATCTCAGGAATGAAAATGAAGTGCCGGAATTAATTGCGCTCGGCTTCGCGGCTTACCTAAGGTTCATGAAAGTTGCTTTTAAAAAAGAGAACGAATTTTACGGAGAGTTAAACGGGGTCGAATATTTGGTACAGGATGAAATGGCAGAAAAATTTCTAAATTTCTGGAGAGATCCTTCAGTCGATAAAGTTGTTGCAGACATCATGAATGATCAAACGCTCTGGGGCGGTCAGCTATCAGGATTACCCGGTTTCCAGCAGTCGGTAACTGAAAAACTTTCTTTCCTCATGAAAAAGGGAATGAAGACAGGACTACAAAAAATTGTTGCAAAAAACGTTGAATTAAATGAACCATAAAGTAGCGAAAGTGCACCCCGCTGATAATGTTTTAGTCGCGTTGAGTAATCTCAAAGATGGTGAGAACGTCAGTTATAGCGGTGAAGAGTATGTCATTAACGGTAATGTTGCGGCAAAACATAAATTTGTAACAGACGATCTCCATGCGGGAGACGAATTATTTATGTATGGTGTGCTTGTTGGCAAAGCCCAGTCTTTTATTGGCCGCGGATCTGCTGTTACTACTTCGAATGTGAAGCACGCCTCAAATAGTTTCGAGGTTGGTGAAAGAAAATTAGATTGGGAAATGCCGGATGTTTCAAAATTTTTAAACCGGACTTTCAACGGCTTTCACAGAGCCGATGGAAAAGTTGGAACTGCAAATTATTGGTTAGTAGTTCCTATGGTTTTTTGCGAAAACCGTAACCTTGATGTTCTCAGGGAAGCATTGGTAAACGAATTGGGGTACGGGAGAAATCAGCATAGAAAAGTGGAAGTTTCGAAGCTCATCGATTTTTATAAAAGCGGGAAAAACATCGATGAGATTTTAAGCGCAGACATTCATGTTGAAGTAAAAGAAGCAAAGAACAAGAGGCTTTTTCCAAATGTCGATGGAATAAAATTCTTAAATCACCAGGGAGGATGTGGGGGCACGCGCCAGGATTCCCAGGCACTATGCGCTTTGCTCGCAGGATATATTACTCACTCAAACGTAGCTGGCGCAACTGTTCTAAGCCTTGGCTGTCAGAATGCCCAGGTTGAAATTTTGCAACAGGAAATAGAAAAGCGTGATAACAATTTTGCCAAGCCGTTATACATTTTGGAGCAACAGAAAGTTGGAAGTGAGAGTGAATTGATTTCGCAGGCGATCAAACAAACATTTGCAGGACTCGTTTACGCAAATAATATTGACCGAAGTCCGGCGCCACTCAGTAAAATTTGCGTCGGTTTAGAATGCGGAGGCTCCGACGGATTCAGCGGCATCTCGGCAAATCCTGCCATTGGATACACGTCAGATTTATTAGTTGCACTCGGCGGATCAGTCATACTTTCAGAATTTCCCGAATTGTGCGGCGTTGAACAGAACCTAAGCGACCGTTGCGTCACCACAGACAACGCTAAACGCTTTGTGAGTTTGATGCGAACTTACAATGAAAGAGCCGTGGCAACAGGCTCCGGTTTCGATA
>JBBSPT010000463.1:0-2511 GCA_038258515.1 Chitinophagales bacterium
AAGGGTCATCAGAAAAAGTAGCGTCGGGAGAAAGCGGAGTTCTTAAGATTTTCGCCTCTATATCTGCCAGGCCATTAAGCGGATCTATTACTTCGCCGAAATTTTCTTCATTGAGGCTTATGGAAATTGTGTTGATTGTAAAATCTCTGCGCAACCTATCTTCATCCAATGTTCCGGAGACAACTTCAGGCTTGCGACTATTTTCATTGTAGCTCTCAACCCTTGCTCCAACAAATTCGATCTCAAACACTCTGGATTCCGTTGTCTTCGCCGTAGCTGCTCCCTGGTTTAACTCTATAGGGCCGGTAGCAATTTTGATTTGAGCAGTGCCAAAGTTTTTGAAAATGCTTACCTGCGGCTTCGGATCAAATTTTTGTGCAGTCCTTTTCGCGAGTTCTATACCGTTCCCAAGGCAAACTACGTCAGCATCTTTTGATGACCTTCGCATGATCTTATCACGAACGAAACCTCCAATTAAATACACCGGAGTCTTAAGATCGCTTCCTGCTGCAGCGATCTTCTTAAAAATTTTTAGCTCTTCTTTCGAATATTCAACAAGCATCGGGCAAAATTAACTGATTTGGAATTTTATCACTTTGGACCTCAGACAAATGACGAGAATGAAAGTCGTGTCGTACAATAATTGATGCCCGCGGTAATTCTCAATACCTTTAGCATAGAATGACGCAGGAAGTATTAAGGATGACATATGTTGTAAACTTTCAAATGAAAATGATTTTACTTTGTTTTTCAATTTTTGATGGCATTAATGTTGACGATATAACTAATCGCGCAAAACTTCGTTTATTTGAAAGAAGTATTGACAGATTGACAAGAGAAAATTTATGAGAAAAGAATATTATTTCGCGAACCCTGAAGACGAAATGGAGTTTATGCCGATAATTCCGCTAAATGAAGATGGCAACGAAAACAATGATGATCAGGTAATTCCAACTGAAATTCCCCTCCTTCCTTTAAGAAATACGGTGCTTTTTCCCGGAGTAGTTATTCCGATTACCGTGGGGAGGGACAAGAGCATAAAGGCAGTAACAGATGCATACAAGGCTGACAAATTGATAGGAGTTGTTTCACAAAAGGACAGTCTTGTGGAAGAGCCGGTCATCAGCGATCTTGTGGACATTGGAACGATTGCGAAGATCATCAAGCTAATAAAAATGCCCGATGGAGCAACGACTGTTATCATCCAGGGGAAAAAGCGTTTTAAAGTTGATGAGATTACAGCAGACGAACCTTACTTTAAGGCCAGGATTACTGTTTTATCCGAAGAGGAATTGAAAGATGACAATGATTTTGAAGCAATGGTTTCTTCCATCAAAGAACTTGCAGGACAAATCATTCAACTTTCTCCCGATCTTCCATCAGAGGCCTCGATCATTTTAAAAAATATTGAGAACCCCTCTTTCCTGATTCACTTTGTAAGCAGCAATCTCAACAGCACATTGCCTGAAAAACAAAAGCTCCTTGAAATTCATCACATAAAGGCCAGGGCTGAAGTGCTATTAAACTTATTGCAGACTGAACTCCAATATGCTGAGCTTAAAAATAAAGTAACCAACAAGACACGTGCGGAACTTGATAAACAGCAGAAAGATTATTTTTTGCAGCAACAACTTAAAGCAATCAAAGAAGAGCTTGGAGGAGATAATGTGGCTGAAGTAAAAGAAATGCAGAAAAAATCTGAAGGCAAGAAATGGCCGGTAGCTGCTAAAGATATGTTCAACAAAGGCGTTGAGAAGCTTGAAAGAATGCATCCGTCAACGCCGGATTATTCAGTTGTTTACAACCACCTTGACCTTATGCTTGATCTTCCATGGGAAGATTATACGAAAGATCAATATGATTTCAAAAAAGCGAAGAAAATCCTGGATCATGATCATTATGGGATGGAAAAAATAAAGCAAAGGATACTCGAGTACCTTGCAGTGCTTAAGTTAAAAGGTGATATGAAAAGTCCTATTCTGTGCTTTGTGGGACCTCCTGGTATTGGAAAAACTTCATTGGGTAAAAGTATAGCGAACGCGATAAACCGTAAATATGTTAGAGTAAGCCTTGGTGGTCTGCATGATGAAAGCGAAATCAGGGGTCATCGTAAAACCTATATCGGTGCAATGCCCGGAAGAATATTGCAGTCCATCAGAAAAATAAAATCCTCTAACCCGGTAATGATCCTCGATGAAATTGACAAGGTTGGCGCTGACTTTCGCGGCGATCCATCGTCTGCATTGCTTGAAGTTCTCGACCCGGAGCAGAACAATAATTTTTATGATAATTATTTAGAGCTTGAATACGATTTGAGCAAAGTGCTATTTATAGCCACTGCAAATAACCTGCAAAATATACAACCGGCCCTCCGTGACAGGCTTGAAATAATTGATCTGAGCGGCTATGCCATTGAAGAAAAAATAGAAATAGCGAAACGCCATCTTGTACCTAAACAACGCGAGGCACATGGGTTAGATGGTGTGTCTTTTAAAATAAGTGATGCCGTGC
>JBBSPT010000464.1:0-2492 GCA_038258515.1 Chitinophagales bacterium
AAAGGAGCAGAAGGAAAATCTTGATAAGGGATTGGAGAAAACAAAACAGGGATTTTTTGATAAGATCACCAAAGTTATTGCAGGAAAGAGTGTCGTAGATGAAGAGTTGCTCGATGATCTTGAAAATGCTTTGGTAAGTGCAGACGTGGGGGTTGATACAACTGTAAAAATAATTGACAGGATTGAGAAGCGTGTTGCAAGGGATAAGTTTGTAAACACTGCCGAATTGAATAAAATATTAAAGGAAGAGATTCAGGCGATTCTTATAGATTCTTCAGGAGGTTTATCTTTTACTGATTACGATTTGCCTGCTCAAAAGCCTTATGTAATGCTGGTTGTTGGTGTGAATGGTGTTGGCAAAACCACCACTATTGGTAAGCTGGCCCATAATTTTTCATTAGCCGGAAAGTCAGTGCTGCTGGGAGCTGCAGATACTTTCAGGGCTGCTGCAGTGGATCAGTTGACTATCTGGAGTGAAAGAGCAAATGTTCCGATCGTCAAACATGCAATGGGTGCTGATCCGAGCGCCGTAGCCTTCGACGCCGTGCAAAGTGGTGTTGCAAAAAATGCGGATGTCGTGATTATCGATACAGCAGGCCGGTTGCATAACAAAATTCACCTTATGGACGAGTTGAGTAAAATAAAACGCTCCATCAGCAAAGTATTGCCAGGCGCTCCGCATGAAGTATTACTTGTGCTTGATGGGAGTACCGGCCAGAACGCGTTGGAACAGGCAAAGCATTTTACGGCAGCCACAGAAGTCACGGGCCTTGTGATTACAAAGCTCGATGGAACGGCAAAGGGCGGGGTAGTGCTGGCAGTTGCAGACCAGTTTAAAATTCCTGTAAAATTTATTGGCATCGGAGAAAAAGCAACCGATCTCCTCGTTTTTAATAAGGAAGAATTCGTAGATACACTTTTCGAAGGAAGTGAATTGGAGATATGAAACTTCCATGTCCGGGCTGAAATCTAAAACATGAAAACAAAGCTTAAAAAAGATAAAGTAAATATTATTACACTGGGCTGTAGCAAGAACTTAGTGGACAGCGAAGTGCTTAGCGGACAGTTGGCCAATGCTAAGATAAACGTGTTGCACGAGAGCAAAAAATCAGATCACAACATAGTGGTCGTGAACACCTGCGGATTTATTGACAGAGCTAAAGAAGAAAGTGTCAATACGATCCTCGAACAGGTTGAGCTTAAGAAAAAGGGAAAGCTGGACAAAGTTTATGTTACGGGTTGCCTCAGCGAACGCTACAGGCAAAACCTCGAAGACGAAATTCCGGAGGTTGATGCATTTTTTGGTACCATGGACTTGCCTTTTCTTCTAAGAAAATTTGATGTGGATTATAAAGCAGAATTGATCGGAGAAAGATTGTTGGGCACTCCAAACCATTATGCTTACCTGAAAATAAGTGAAGGGTGCAACCGAACCTGCTCGTTTTGTGCTATTCCTTTGATGCGTGGTAAACATGTGAGCCGGAGTATCGAAAGTTTAGTGGAAGAAACGAAAAAGCTTGTGGCGAGAGGAGTAAAAGAGATCATGCTAATTGCGCAGGAACTTACCTACTACGGATTAGATATTTATAAAAAGCGCTCGCTTCCCCGCCTGTTGCATGCCCTCGCAGATATCGAAGGCCTGGAATGGATCAGGCTTCATTATGCTTACCCTTCAAAGTTTCCAATGGAAATCATTGAGGCGATGAAGGAGAGAGACAACATTTGCAACTACCTCGATATGCCGGTGCAGCATGCAAGCAATAAAATGTTGAAAGCAATGAAGCGGCAAATTACAAGGGAGGAAACAGAAGAATTGATAGCCAACATTAAATCAGAAATTCCAGGAATCTGTCTTAGAACAACGTTGATCACCGGATTCCCGGGAGAGACAGCCGATGACGTGGAAGAATTAAAAACATTCCTTAAGAAAATGGAATTCGATCGTGTGGGAATTTTCACTTATTCTCATGAAGAAAACACAAGCGCTCACGATTTGAAAGACGACATCACTGCAGAGGTGAAGGAACAACGGGCCCGTGAAATAATGGAAGTGCAGCAGGAAATTTCTTATCAAAAAAATCTTCAAAAAATAGGCACGACGTTCAAGGTTCTCATTGATAAAAAAGAATCAGGAAAATATCTTGGACGTACAGAATTCGATAGCGTTGAAGTGGACAATGAAGTGATAGTTCGATCTTCAAAGCCACTGTCTCCCGGCGATTTCGTGAATGTCACAATCACAAGCGCTTTTGATTATGACCTCGAAGGTGAAGTCGTTCCATTTTAATTTCACCGTTAACTTTCCGGACATTCTTCAATCAAAAAATTGCTACAACTTTCTTTTTTTATTCTTCCTCAAAAATATTTTTGCTTGTAAATAAGTTCTAAGGTTATGATCAGTCTCTCCTGTATCCGGCAAGAATTATTTTTTCCGGCAGTTATACTTTAGAATGAAACTTACTTTTGCAGTATCATGTCAGCAAATAATAACC
>JBBSPT010000465.1:0-2480 GCA_038258515.1 Chitinophagales bacterium
AGCTTGTTTTTACTTGCCATAAACCGCGGCTGGCCGATGCCGCTGGGAATAGATCATCATACCTGGTTCAACATTTTTGCCTACTTCCTGATCTTCCTGATGATTTTTTTTTACGATCGTTCTTTTGCGCACAATAAAGAACGTAGAACTACGTTTTAGCAATGGTGGAAATAAATTTTTAGCGGTTGGATCTCTCTTCGTATGATAACACTTGGTACAAGCCCGGCCCGCGTTGGAAAAGGATTTTATGGTACCTGGTAAATGCGCTGATTTTTGATTCATCTCTTTTTCCATTCTACAGGTTTAAAGTTCTTTTATTAAGGCTATTCGGAGCTAACATTGGGAACAACGTTGCCATCAAGCCGAAGGTCAACATTAAGTATCCGTGGTTTCTTTCCATAGGCAACAATGTGTGGATAGGGGAGCGCGTGTGGATCGATAATCTCGGGCAGGTGACGTTGGGAAATAATGTTTGCCTCTCGCAGGGCTGCATGCTTCTCTCGGGGAATCACGATTATACCAGGGCAGGATTTGATTTGGTGATAAAAGAAATCGTGCTGGAAGAGGGAGTTTGGATCGGGGCATCTGCAATTGTCTGTGGTGGTGTTTTGGCCAAAAAGCTCTCCGTACTTTCGGTGGGATCAGTCGCCACCGGCATCATGGAATCATCGGGAATTTACCAGGGAGTACCTGCAACTATCGTGAAGCAACGAAAAATAAATGAAAGTGAATAGTACGTTTGCAACATCAGTCCTAACAACGCTAAATAGTAATATTACTATGAATAATAAAATAAATGTGTTTTATTTACACCCCTAACTAATTCTGCTTCATGAGAGTCACCATCATCACTGCGACGCTTAATTCCGAAAGGTATTTGCAAGATTGTATAGCTTCTGTAAAAAACCAGGACTATGACGACATTGAGCATATCATCATTGATGGGCAGTCTACTGACAATACGATAAAGATCATCCGGCATAACAAGCATATTTCCGCGTGGGTCTCCGAGCCCGACAGGGGAATGTACGATGCCATCAACAAGGGAATTAGTCTTGCAACGGGTGATATCATCGGTGTTTTGAATAGCGATGACATGTTTGCTTCTGCGGATGTCATCTCAGAAATAGTGAAATGCTTCCGGACGACAGGTTCCGATTCTGTGTTTGGAGACCTCGTTTATGTCCATCCAGCAAATACCGGTAAAGTGTTTCGCTATTGGAAGGGCTTACCGTATAAGCGCAGCAGGTTTAAGACGGGCTGGATGCCCGCCCATCCAACTTTTTATATCAAAAGAAGTTTGATCGATGAATATGGCGGCTATGAAAATCATTACTTCACCGCCGCGGACTATGAGTTCATGGCGCGCTATCTATACTTGCTCAAAGTGACTGCTTCTTATCTTCCCAAGATGATCGTAAAGATGAGAAATGGTGGAATCAGCAATGGCAATTTACTCCACAGGCTGCGGGCCAACCGCAGGGACTATCTTGCAATGAAGAAAAATAATATTCCCTTCGCCTTTTTTGTCTCCATACTTAAGCCTCTTTCTAAGATTCCTCAATACTCGCGGAACGTCCATAAGAAAAATTTCAACAAAAACAAAGAAGAGGCACAAATCATTACTTCAGTTTCGTACTTTTATGCGGCTGAACAACACACAAAAATCCCAGGTTGAATTTATTTTCGTGGACCAAAGAAACCAAATCTGATTATCGTTTTGATAACCTGGTGCAGGACATTCATTCACATATACTCCCGGGTTTAGACGATGGTTCGCCCGACATAGAAACCTCCCTTTCTTTGCTGAGAATCATGTCGGACGCAGGAATTAAACGTCTTATCTGTACTCCCCACATTATTTCTGACATCTACCGCAATACACCTGAAAAAATAAATACAGCTTTGACCAGGCTAAAGAAAGAATGTGAAAAGACCGGCATTGAAATGGAGCTGAGAGCCGCTGCTGAATATATGCTCGATGATCATTTCATGGAGCTATTGAGAATGAAACAGCAGTTGCTCACGCTGCAGGGAAGATATATTCTTACAGAATTATCATACGCTACAATGCCAAATAACCTCGAGCAGATTGCATTTGAAATCAATATTAATAATTATCTCCCGCTGATGGCGCATCCTGAGCGCTATTACTACTATCACAACAATTACCAGGCATACACAAGGCTAAAGGAACTTGGATTCCTGTTGCAGGTAAATCTTCTCTCACTGACCGGCCACTATGGTAAGCCTGTTAAAAAGGCGGCCGAATATCTCTTCAAACACGACATGGTGGATTTTGTGGGTACAGACACGCACCACGCCGGGCACCTGGCACTGCTAAGCAGCGATAAGAACCGGAAAATCTTCGAAAAATATTTAGGAGGAAAGCTGTGGAACCAGTTTTAAGTTATTGAGAATTCCTGCTGACCTCTATTCTCGGGGAGTAAAAAAAATATTTAGAGATTGTTAGTTGAGGA
>JBBSPT010000466.1:0-2455 GCA_038258515.1 Chitinophagales bacterium
AAATTCCGGGTATTTTTTTTGATCTGTGACACGGCTTCGTCCAGTGAGGTGTTTCCCAAAAAATGATCAAACAATTCTTTATAGCCCACTGTCTGCAAAGCATTCAGATGTCTGAATTGAAATAAAGATCTTGCTTCTTCCAACAGTCCATTTTCCATCATCACATCAACCCTCGAATTAATCCTTTCATACAGGGTGTTTCTCGGGAGTTCAAGCTTTATTTTAGTGATCTCGAAATTTCTTTTGCTCTTTTTTCCGGAGTGAAAATCCAAAATAGATTTGCCGGTTTCTAATTTGACCTCCAACGCCCTTAGCATCCTTCGTGGATTCTCCATTTCTCCATTCTCAAAATAAAGCGGATCCTCCTGCCTAATCTTTTCCCGAAGCCACCCGATGCCATCATTTCGATACATTTCATCTACTTCTTTACGAACGCTGTAACTGACCTGCGGTATCTCATCGAGTCCGTGCGAAAATGCATTTACGTAGAGACCTGTACCACCGACTATTATTGCAACGTCGTTTGAATGAAAAATTTCGTTCACTGCACCTAGGGCATAATGCTCAAATATTTTCGTATTTACTTCTTCATGAATGGAATGAGAATTTACAAAAAAATGCCGCACCCTTGCCAGCTGTTCGCTCGTAGGTTTTGCGACGCCTATATTAAGTTCTTTGTAGCATTGACGACTATCTGCAGAAATTATCTGAGTTCGGTGTTTTTCAGCAAGCTCAATTCCATAGGAAGTTTTTCCAACAGCAGTCGCTCCTGAAATTATAATACAGGTTTTTTTTCTCAAGAAAATTTAATTAACCTTCGGAAAAAGAGGAGAAGAATAAAAGAAGCTATAAATGAATTTTTATACGATAACTTCTTCCGAGTCTGAATCTGAGTCCGTTTCCTCCTGGCTTTCGGTTTCCGCGGAATCGTCTCCCTCCTCGTTAAACCCATCAGGAAGAACAAGACTGTTGATGTCGTATTTTTCTTCTATCTCTGCGAGTTTTTCGTTGATCAAGCCTTTTGTGCCATACTGGCTTGGGCCAAGGCCCTCCACCCTGACACAGCCCGGGTAGCTAAACTTCCCATCTTCCTCTTTTATTACATTGATCAACTCAACTTTGAATGTCCAGTTTTTATGAAAATCGTATAAATAAATAAATTTTTGATTTGGATCTTTTACTGCGGCTCCAACAGCAGAATCTGCCATGATCATTGGTTCGGCCTTATAGGGTTTATCGTATTTTTCAAATGTTATTTCCCTTCCACGCTGCCAACTATCATTGCTTCGAAAGAATGTGGCACTGTGCTTATTGTCAAATTCAAAACATTTCAAAATCGCGTGATGCAGATCTAAAAATGTTTGATTGTGCTTAATGACAATGTCGCGATAAACGCTTTCATCCTCTTCCCAATAAATTCTGAATTTCAATACAGGCATGTCACGAAATTAATGTTTACTCTTCAAATTTATCTTTAAACAGGTCGTAAAATACCATCTTTTCTCTTTCTCATGAAATTCCCATTTCCTCTGCAGTCTTCAGCATGTATTCAAATGCAGCCTCATAAGTATTGGGTATGATTCCATCGAGCATTGCTTCGCGGACTGCATTCTTTATATCACCAACGACTTTTGATGGAGGTAAATGGAATTCATTCATGATGATGTCACCTGTGATAGGAGGCTGCCAATTCCTTATTTGATCTGTTCGCTCCACTTCTTTCATTCGTTCTGTTACATGATCAAAATTGGAAAGATACTTTTGGACCTTTTGCTTGTTCTTCGAAGTTATGTCGGCCCTGCACAAAGTCATCAGGTCATCTATATCATCACCGGCATCAAAAAGCAGGCGGCGTACGGCGGAGTCAGTGATGTTCTCTTTTGTAAGGCTGATCGGCCGCAAATGAAGCTCAACGAGTTTTTTGACATACTTCATTTTTTCATTCATTGGCAGTTTCAGTTGCGCAAATATCTTAGGCACAATCCTGCCCCCAACCACTTCATGCCCGTGAAAGGTCCACCCGTGTCCCTCTTCAAATCGCTTAGTGCATGGTTTGGCAATGTCATGCAAGATAGCGGCCCAACGTAACCATAAGTCATCCGTATGTTCTGAAATATTATCCAGCACCTGCAGCGTGTGGTAGAAATTGTCTTTGTGGCCCTTTCCGTCAATATATTCGGCGCCTGAAAGAGCTGTCATCTGTGGAAAAATAATTTTTAGAAGACCGGTTTTATAAAGCAGATCAAATCCCACCGACGGCTTTTTAGCGAGGATGATTTTATTCAGTTCATCAGTGATGCGCTCCTTACTCACAATCGATATTCTTGAAGCGTTGTTTTTTATCGCTTCGAAGGTCTCCGGATAAATATTAAAGTCTAACTGTGCTGCAAACCTTATTGCCCTCATCATGCGCAAAGGGTCATCAGAAAAAGTAGCGTCGGGAGAAAGCGGAGTT
>JBBSPT010000467.1:0-2444 GCA_038258515.1 Chitinophagales bacterium
AAAGCTATCAGAATTGCGGCCAGCGAGCATAGCCAAAAACCATTGTATAAATAATGGGATACTTTCAGGCTATCTCTTCTTCCATGCGCGGTTGACACCGTTTGTGAAATGGCGATTGTCATGCCAATGCCTAAAACGAATGGAACATTCATAACGCTATTTACAAGTGCTGCGGCAGCAAGATGCTTGTAACTAATGGAGCCAACCATTATGTTATCAATCAGTCCCAATGCCATTTGAGTGAGCTCACCCAAGATGATTGGTGTTGACAATCGCCACGTTTTCCATGCCTGGGCTTTCAATTTCATGAGGAGGCAAAGCTAACAAATCAGCCACTTAGAAAATGAATTGCAAGAAATGCGAATGAGGTAACGTTCGAGAATCCTGTAAAATATTTTCATCGGTTTGCAACCTTGCATGTTGGCTTGTGGACGATTGGAAAATTACAAGAATTGGCAATGAAGCAAATTTCGTTTGCCTTGTGATGCAAATCATTTGCCATTTCCATCTTTGATTCGTCCGTGATGGTGACGGTTGGCCATAACGTTACCTCGGTGAATTGGCCGCCGCCTTCGGCAGTTTCCTCCATTGTGCCACTGGCATGGTCCACATAGCCGGTCACTATTATTCCTGCCACGGCACAGAGGTGCAAATAAGAAAGCATATGGCAGCCGGAAAGCGCGGCGAGGAATAATTCTTCCGGGTTATACTTTGATATGTCGCCCCTGAACGCAGGATCTGATGAACAATCGATTGGCGATTTATTTTCTGCAAACACAATATGACTTCGCTCGTAAGAGCGGTAATCACTTGTTCCATTTCCATTATTTCCGGTCCATGTTGATGATACGTAGTAAGAATGTTTGCGCTCCATTGAAATTTGATTTTTCCAAAAATATTTTTTATAAAGGATAACTCACAACAACAACTTTCATCAGACCCTACAAAAATGACGAATTCACTTAGGGTTTTTAAGTTGCAATTCGAAAACCAATAAAAAATAAATGAATAACTTGAGTGCCCGCAATATAATTTATTAATAAGCCAAATTTTTAAGATGAAACCAATCAATACCGCACTTTGTTCATTTGGGATGAGTGGATGGGTTTTTCATGCGCCATTCATAAATATTAATCCCGGATTTAATTTATATGCTGTTTGGGAGAGAACAAAAAATCTCGCAGAGCAAAAATATCCGGAGGTGAAAACGTTTAGGCGGCTGGAAGACATGCTAGCCGATGAAGCAGTTGAGCTGGTCGTTGTAAACACTCCGAATTACACACACTTTGACTATTCTAAAAAAGCCCTGGAAGCGGGTAAACACGTAATAGTTGAAAAGCCTTTTACTGTATCGGTGAAAGAGGGAGAGCAGTTAATTGAGATCGCAAACAAGGCAGGGAAAAAATTATCAGTATTTCAAAATCGTCGCTACGACAGCGATTACAAGACCATAAAGAGAATCTTGCACGCAAACTTGTTGGGAGACCTCGTCGATGTCGAAATGCATTTTGACCGGTACAAGCAAGAACTCAGCGCCAAGGTTCACAAAGAAACAGCCGGACCGGGAACTGGTTCTCTCTACGATCTTGGTTCGCATATTATAGACCAGGCTTTACAACTATTTGGGATGCCCAAAAAAATGTTTGCCGATATCCGTGCAGTGAGACCAGTCTCTCAGGTAGATGATTATTTCAATCTGTTATTTTATTATGACACTTTCCGTGTGCATTTGAAATCGAGTTATGCTGTCAGAGAACCACTACCGGGTTATATATTTCATGGATTGAAGGGGTCATTTATAAAAGATAAAACCGATGTGCAGGAAGAGTTGTTGCAGGCAGGAAAGTCTCCCGCAGGCGAAGACTGGGGTATGGAACCCGACAATCAAAAAGGTTTGTTGCACACTAAATTAGAGGGTGAGGTGAAAAGAGAATTTTTTACCTCAGAGCGAGGAAATTACAATGAATACTACGACGGAATCTTTGAAGCGATTCGGAACGAAAAGCCATTACCAGTGACTGCTGAAGACGCGTTAGACGTGATCAAAATAATTGAAGCAGCTTATGAAAGCAATGAAAAACAACAAGTGATTTCTTTAAACGAAAAATAAACCTCCGTGTCCCTCTGTGAAAAAACTCTGTGGTCCTCTGTGAAAGAAAAGAAAATTACGTAGAGAGACATAGAGTACCATGAAGAAAGTGTTTAAGAAAGTAAGATGATTGAATGATGAATTTATCGAAACGAATTCTAAAAAATATTGACTCTTCTCGTGTGATTGTGCCGAACGCGGACTTATTTCAGCTTCCTGAGAAAGTTTTGCAGTTTGGTACGGGCATGTTGCTTCGCGGTTTGCCTGAATATTTTATTGATAAGGCAAACAGGATGGGAATTTTCAATGGGCGGATAGTCATGGTGAAATCTACATCCCATGGTGATACTGCAGA
>JBBSPT010000468.1:0-2427 GCA_038258515.1 Chitinophagales bacterium
ACTAATATTTCATTTTCGGCAGGAGTACCAACAGTTATTCTCAGGCAGTTTTCACACAAGGGTTCTTTAGTCCTGTTCCTCACGATGATTCCCTTTGAAGATAAAAAATCATAAAGATTGTTTGCATCAGAAGTTTTTATAAGCAAAAAGTTTGAGTCTGACGGATATACGTGACTAACAAAACTAAACTCTGCAAGATCATTTTGCAGCTTGTTCCTTTCGGCGACCGTGATGTTGATTCTCTCATTCGTTTGTGCAACGTTCAACAAGGCTCCTAACGCCAGCTCCTGCGACGCTTTATTGATGTTGTAAGGAGGCTTTACCTTATTAAAAAGATTGATCATTTTTTCAGATGCGAACCCTAACCCAATGCGCAGCGCCGCCAGTCCCCACGCTTTCGACAATGTGTGCATCACGACGAGGTTTTTGTATTCTGTCAATTCGCTGATGAATGATTTCTGCCTGGAGAAATTTATATAGGCCTCATCAATGATGACAATCCCGGAAAAGTTATTGATCAGGATTTCCACATCCATCCGGTTCATGTTATTTCCGGTAGGATTATTCGGTGAGCAAAGAAACAATAGTTTTGTATTGTCGTCGACAGCATTTAAAATTCCTTCCACATCAAGCTGAAAATATTCCGAAAGTGGAACCTCTCTCAACTCAACATTGTTTATGTTGGCACTTACACTGTACATTCCATAAGTAGGCGGGCAGCTAATTGCATTGTCTTTTCCCGGCTCGCAAAAGATCCGGTATGCAAGATCGATGACTTCGTCACTTCCATTCCCGACAAAAATATTCTGCGAAGGAACGCCCTTAATTTTCGAAACAGCCGTCTTTAACTCCCTTTGTAACGGATCAGGATATCGATTGAAATTTTGATCAAGAGGTGAACCAAAACTATTTTCATTTGCATCAAGAAAAACAGAGGCAGTTCCATTGTATTCACTCCTCGCCGATGAATATGGCGTAAGATCTTTGATGTTTTGTCTGACAAGGTTTTCTAATTCAAATGTTTTCATTATCACTTGCTTTTATTCGAACATTCACCGCATTTTTATGCGCATCGAGACCTTCAGCGGCCGCCATTATTTCTACGGAAGGACCTATTTTTTTTATTCCTTTCCTGCTAATTTTCTGGAAGGTGATTTTCTTTACAAAACTATCAACTGACACGCCGCCATGTATTTTTGCTGTACCTCCTGTTGGCAGCGAATGGTTGGTGCCTGAAGCATAGTCTCCTGAACTTTCTGCTGAATAATTTCCAAGAAAAACACTACCTGCGTTCGTCACATATTCAGAAAGTTTCTTTGCGTTCTTAGAAGCGATGATCAAATGTTCGGGAGCATAAAAATTTAAAAAATCAAAAGCAGTTTTTGAATCATCAATTGAAAGCAGCCTGCTATGCAACAAACTTTTATTAATGATAGCTTTTCTTGAAAGGCCGAGTAACTGCCTGCTAAGTTCGAGCACAACATTTTCAATGATGTCAATATTCCGGGCAACCAAAATCACCTGTGAATCTACCCCGTGCTCGGCCTGGCTTAAGAGGTCTGCTGCAACAAAAACAGGATTGCACGTTTCATCAGCATAGATGGCCACCTCACTGGGGCCTGCAAGCATGTCAATAGAAGTGCCTTCGACACTTACCAGTTTTTTAGCGCAGGTGACAAAATTATTTCCCGGTCCAAAAATCTTATCAACCTTCGTGATACTTTCGGTTCCATAGGCCATGGCTGCAATAGCCTGTGCGCCTCCCACTTTATAAATATTTTTTATTCCCAACAATTTCGAAACGAAAAGTATTGAAGGATCGAGTTTCCCGTTGGCTCCCGGGGGCGTGCAGACAATAATATGTTTACAACCACCCAATAACGCAGGAATTCCCAGCATCAAAAAAGTAGAAAAAAGTGGAGCTGTTCCGCCGGGAATGTATAAGCCAACATTTTCGATGGCTATATTTTTTCGCCAACATCTAACTCCGGCAACTATCTTCACCTTCTTTATTTTCTTTGGCACCTGGACTGCATGAAACTTTTCGATATTTTTTTTTGCCAGTAAAATTGCCTCTTTAAGTCCGGCAGAAATTTCCAAAGCACCTTCATCGATTTCCTCCCGGGTTAACAAAATGTTTTCACCGGAATAGCCATCAAACTTCAATGAATATTTTTTCAAAGCCTCATCTCCAAATTCCTTTACATCAGCAAGGATGTTCGCAACAATTTTTTCATGAGACAAACTTTCAGGCTGGGGCCTTTGTGATATTTGAGCCCAGGTGTTACTTGCAGGTTCGATGAGAATATTATTCATTCTTTGCTTTTTACAATATCATTTTCTCAATGGGAACAACGATAATTCCTTCCGCATCAAAAGATTTCAGTTTTGCAATGATGGTCCAAAAATCATTTTCATTCACGACGC
>JBBSPT010000469.1:0-2427 GCA_038258515.1 Chitinophagales bacterium
TCTTTGAAGCCTACAAGTTCCGTCATCAATGGCGCTACAATAGTGCCATGTCGCGTAACGCACGCTTCAATTGCAGAACCCCTGCAATTGATCCGCTTCATTATCTTCACTTCATCTTCTTTTAAAATTTCATCGGCATATTTATTCCACTCGTCTTCATTGGAAATGAAAAACGTAGTATGGCCCGAATCGCCGAAAGGCGTTTGTATCACAAGATCATCTCCGAGATGCCTGGTCATCTCCCGCAGGTGATCAAAGCTTTCAACCTTCGACAATACATTGGGGACACATGGCACTCCGGCGGATTCAGCAATACGATTCGTATTTACTTTATTATCCATGAAGTGCCGCATCTTCGCGGAAGGGAAACATACGTCAAGCCCAAGTGATTTTGCAAGCTCCTCTGTTTTCTCATCGAACATTAAAAATAATGCCTTGCCGTTCTTTCCATCTTTTCCCCTGCTCCGGATGTAGTCAACGACCTCCTTGTGCTCCAGCAGGTAGTTATTAATGTCTTCTATGCTTTGAAAATCTTCATGCGGAACTTCTTCAGAGGGCGTAAATACATTTGGGTGCTGGTGATTGAAACAGTTTATATAAGTTATGAACTTAAATCCTTTCACCCACTCATCAGCGCCAAGTAAATTGAAATTGGTTGCGCTAATAAAATAAACAGGAGTGTCGTTCATATAAAAAAAACGCCTGATATCTGAAATCCCTTTCAGTTTTGTTGACTTGGAAAGTAATTTCTTCGTGCCAGAAGAAACGTGTGTGCCTGAAAGCGGCTGTGGAGAATTTATATTTGTTTGTGTGTCCATAATTATTTTTTTAATCGTTTAAAATTTCTATTTACCAGGCGTTTTTTTATAGAATAAATGCCTGCATCATTTTGAGCTAAACAGTTGATTTTTTATTTCACGCGCCTGAGCAGCGGGCCACTGAATGTGAAAAGTAATTTCTAATCTTATCCAACCAATTCTTTTTCTTTTACATCTTTCTTCTCTCTTGAATGAGTTGCTTTTTTACCATTTCCGTTTTCATGAGGAGAGGAAGTGTCCACTACATTTTTTTCGTGGAGTGTTGCATTATTTTCGTCTCCCAAAGCTTGGGGTTTAAACACCCGCAATCCCAATTCAGGACGGAAGCCGTGAATTTCTTTCACATCGAGCGCCAAAAGAAAATCAAGAATTTCTTTTGTCATTACTTGTCCCGGTACCAGCACCGGAAAGCCAGGTGGGTAGGGGATAACAAACGATGCAGAGATAATTTTTCTTCCCTTGTTCATCACGCTCTGGCAATCTTGCAGTTTGATGTATTCACACGCATCTTCCTTGTAGGCAAGAAAATATGCTTTGCGGATATTTCCTCCGGGAATACCGGCCACGGGTCTGAAAAAGTCATGATAATAACTAAAGTCTGGCAACGGCGGAGTATCGTGAGTGAGGGAGTGGATTTGCCCTTCAAGAATTTTGCTTTCTTCCTGGTTCAATGACAGGGTGTGTGCATCCAACTCGTCCGCTATTTTTAATAAACTGCTAATCAGGTAGCTTACAGAACTTCTTGTAGTGCCAATGTTGGTCATAAATAAAACACTGTTTCGTGAAGTCTTATTTATCTGAATACCAAATTGATTCATTAAAAATTTATTCTTAAAGGTATCGCCGTCAACTCCTGTCTTCCCTATATACAAATTGATCTTCGTTGGATCAAGCACGAACTCATCCTGTTCCCATGCACTTTCCAGGCGTTTCCATCCTGTTTCTGAGCTATAATATTCTTCCTGCCCCGATTGCCTGTATGCATCAGGTATCAGGTCTTTGATGGTAAGTATTGAAAAGTATTTTTTCAATTTTGGGTGATCGCTGATTTTTGCACGCAGCAGCATGGCCATCTCTATACTTTTTTCGACCAGTTCAAATCCTTCGAAGACGACCTGCCTGCGCCCAACATCAAGCGAGGCGAGTATCTGGTAATTAGCGGACGTAGAAGTATGCGTCATATATGCTTCGTGAAAACTTCCCTCAGCCTTTCTCTCAAATTCTTCATCATACACATGTATCATGGATCCCTGGCGGAATGAGGAAAGAGTCTTGTGAGTCGATTGTGTTGAGTAAACCCTGACCTTTACTTTTTTCGGATCTGGCATTCCGGGAATTACAAAATCCCCGTCTAGTTTTTTCGAAAGCTCATCGAATTTCTTTTTGTACGCATCTGCATAGGTCTTATTGTTATACTTTTCAAATAATTTGTTCGCTACAAACATTGCAGTGCGTTGCTTGTAAGTGTAAGTGAAGGCTGCAAAAGCAAACCACGCTTCATCCCAAAGGAAAATCATATCCGGTTTGATGGCCAGAATTTCTTCCATCACTTTCTCAACATTATACACAAGGCCGTCAAACGTACAATTCGTAAGAATTACCATTTTCA
>JBBSPT010000470.1:0-2407 GCA_038258515.1 Chitinophagales bacterium
AGCTATGTTTTATACACAGCTTAAGTTTACAATTGATTAAATTAGAGTATAAATCAGAAAGAACAAAAGAGAGAATTAAGGTTACTATACACGGTGAAGCTTTGACTTCGATAACATTGATAATCCTCTCTCTTTTACTACTCTTATTTCGTTCAGTTCTGTGAGACCTTAGATCTCGTTTTCAAGTTGTTGAAACAGTGGTAGTCCTGTTCTTTCATAAATCAGTTTCCATGAATAAAGATAGAGAAATTTTCGGTATCGACATTAGCAAGGATGTGTTCGATGTCTACGGTGCACTTTCGGGCCACCAGCAGTGCAAAAATGCCACCACCGGCTTCAAACAGTTTTTAAAGGTTCTGCCCAAAAATGCCCTTGTGGTGATGGAGGCCACGGGCTATTACCACACCCCACTGGCACAGTTCCTATCCAAGAGGGGCGTGCAGGTATCGGTGGTGAACCCCCTGTCGGTAAAGCGGTTCATACAGATGAAACTGGCAAAGGTGAAGACCGACAGGAGCGATTCCAAGGCCATCTTCGAGTACGGCATGTCCAACGAAGTCCCATTGTACACCGCACTCACGGACGATCAGGGCGAGTGCCTACAATTGTTCAGGCTCCTGGACAGCTACACCAAGAAGAGCACGGCGACCAAGAACAAGATCCATGGTGAGAAGGCCCTGGGGTTCCTTTCAAGATCGGTGCTAAAGTCCCTGAACAACGATCTGAAGCATCTGCAAAAAGAGATGGCGGCACTGGAAAAAAGGCTTCTGGATCTGGTGAGAAAAGACCGGCAGCAGCAGTTGACACTGTTGCAGAGCATTCCGGGGGATCGGGCTCAAGACGGCCCTGTTCCTGATCGTCATAACCGATGGGTTCAGAAAGTTCGGGAATGCCTCACAGCTGTGCAGCTATGCGGGCATCACGCCCACCATCCGTGAATTCGGGAGCAGCGTGAGGGGGCGCAGCAGGATAAGCAAGGTGGGGAACAGGAAGTTGAGGAGCCTATTGTTCATGGCGTCGTTTTCCGCCTGTGAGCACAACAGGGCCTGCAAGGCGGTCTTCGACAGGATCGTTGCAAAGGGAAAGAGCCCAAAGCTGGCACTGATGGCGGTCTCGAACAAGTTGCTCAAACAGGCCTTTGCAGTGGCAACATCCGGCATACCATACGATGCGCAGTACCGCAGCGTGCTCAAAGATTGATCTTAAAATAAAATGGTGGTGGTGATGGGCCATTGTTGGACTGGAGATAACTCGAAGAGTTGTTCCATCTCAACGATGCAGGGAATGACTTGCGAAATTTAAATGAAAATTTATTTGGATTTCAACTCAGTTCTTTGTTACCACACGTTTTTTTCGTCTTTAATTTTTCCGTCGATTATTTCGTCAATAACTTCTTTTTTCCATACGATTCCGAGTTGAGCATCCATTTCAGTCTTTCCAATTACTCGACCAGAATAAATTCCAACAAATCCCTGAATTCTTCCAATTATAAAGTCAGGCTTTTGCTGTTCGTTAGTAAATTGATGAATACCAGTTCTTCTAAATATAACGGGCGAACCTGACATTCCAGGACGACTGGCTGTGTCAATAAACATTTTGGGTAAGCCTTCAAAATCAATATCCGGTTGGGTTGCGATACTCCCTTTTTTCCATATTGGAAATTGTCCGCCACCGTTAATTTTATATGGAAATCCTAAAATGAAAACATCGTCCGATATTTCTAATTTGAAATCATCGAATTTGACTTTGTTTATCGGCTTAAAAACTCCTTTGAAATCTCCGTCGAGTTCTAATTCGATAGCTACAACATCTACTAATTCTTTATGTTTTGGATGTACAAACCAATCTGCATTTTTATTTTCGTCGTATAGATTAAATGTGAAATTATCCCATTTTATATAGGGCTTTTTCTGTGTTTGTAAAGTCAAAACTATAACATCTGGAATCCCTCCATTTTTCGATAGATTCTTTTTTGTAATTGGATTTAATCCAGTTACATTATGCCAATTTGTTATCAAATAAAATTTTTCATTCCGTTCGTAAATGAAGCCAGTTCCAGAAGCTAAATTCTGTCGAGTTTCATTAAAGTACATCGTTATCGGAATACTTGTATATGATAAATCATCTATATCTACTATTTTCGGTGTTTTTTTCAAATGTGTGGTAACGGTTGTGGCTATGAGCAGTTGGGGATTTCTTATTCTAACTTTTCGGTTTAGCAATGACCTTTGATTTATACCTTTATTTTCGATTAAGCACTTAATCCCCAATTGCTTATAGCCGATGTTGTGTGTAGGTTTTTATCAATTATCATTTACCCATTTTAAAGCAAAACTATTCACTTCACTTAAATGGTCAATCCATTCTTTTTTTCCTGATTCATCTGTTTTAGTCTCCATAAAAAAAT
>JBBSPT010000471.1:0-2395 GCA_038258515.1 Chitinophagales bacterium
AAACTTGAAAAAGGAGATTCGATGCTTGCTATAGATCTCGGAAAAAAAGAATTCACCGGCGAGGATCTTAAAAATTATACGCCTACAGATCCGGATGCAAAAATTGCAAGTAGCATTTATCTCAATATCGCGAAGATGAATGACAACTACGATATTTCGAATGAGGACATTCTAAATGATTTGAGAGGCCAGATTCGTAAAGGGGATGCAGCGAGTACACCTCCGGAAAACTACAGAGCAGATATTGTTCAGGACGACGAAAACGACATCAATGACAGGTACTACGGAAATAATGATGTGATGGCAGGGACTCCAATGCACGGAACGCATTGCGCCGGAATCATTGCGGCTGCTCGCGGGAATGGTCTTGGAATGGACGGTATTGCAGACAATGTAAAAATCATGATGGTGCGTGCAGTCCCTGATGGAGATGAACATGATAAGGATATTGCAAATGCTATTCGTTATGCAGTAGACAATGGAGCAAAAGTCATCAGCATGAGTTTTGGAAAAGATTTCTCTCCTGAAAAAAACTGGGTGGACGATGCTGTAAAATATGCCGAATCAAAAAATGTACTGCTAGTACATGCAGCCGGCAATGATCATAAAGACATCGATACTGCTTACAATTTTCCCAACCCTGTATTTGCAGATGGCTCAGGCAGAGCGCCAAACAT
This sequence comes from Chitinophagales bacterium, assembly GCA_038258515.1. Lineage (GTDB taxonomy): Bacteria > Bacteroidota > Bacteroidia > Chitinophagales > Chitinophagaceae > Ginsengibacter. Next base: position 678 of record JBBSPT010000471.1, read on the forward strand.
GATAACAGTTGGCGCCAGCGGCGACTCAACCAATGGAGGTTTCACGGCGAATTTCAGCAATTATGGCAAGCAGGAAGTGGATGTTTTTGCTCCTGGGGTTAACATTTACTCTACGCTTCCCGGCGGTGATAAGTACGGTAATCTTTCCGGCACAAGTATGGCAGCGCCTGTCGTTGCTGGTGTTGCATCTTTGATACTGCAATATTTCCCTAATCTATCTCCTGAACAAGTGAAGTATGCCATTGAAAAATCTGCTTCGCCAATCGAAGAAGAGGTAAAATTGCCTGGCACGGACGAGTTGGTAAAGCTTAGTGACATTTCAAAATCGGGTGGCGAGGTGAATGCCTACGGTGCCGTGAAGCTTGCTTCTACATTGAAAGGCGACAAGGAAAATAGAATTGATATTTTACCGAAATCAAAAGTGAAAAATAAAAAGAAAGGATAAGCTTATTTCTAAAATAGATTTTCAAGCCCGGCACTGTAATAAGTCACCGGGCTTTCTTTTGCACTGATTATTGCAAAATTTCTTTCAAGGCAAAAAAGTAAATTTGCATGGAATTTTTTGTTCCATAAATCTAATTTCATTTCCATGAACGGCGATAAAGTGTTTGATAAGATCATCAGAAAAATGGAGCAAGGAAATTTTCCTGCCAATTTTAAAAATTACTTTGACGAGGCTGGCGACGGCGATTTAAACTCATTATTTCAAAAACAAAAAGTCAGGACTGATAAATTATTCAGTTCAATTGATGAAGCCGCTTCTCAGATTGCTTATGCAGAAGGCAAGTGGACGATTAGGGAATTGCTGCAACATTTAATAGATGCGGAAAGAGTATTTAATTACAGGGCACTCGCTTTCGCCCGAAACGACCGGCAGACACTGCCTCCATTCGATGAGGATGCATACGCAGCACATAGTAACGCAGACGCCCGGAGTTGGGAACACTTAGTATTTGAATACAATGCACTCCGGGAATCAACACAGTTTCTTTATAACAGTTTTTCTGATGAAGCCCTGAACCGCGTTGGAAATGCGAGCTCACATAGTGTTGGTGTTAGCATGCTGGGTTTCGTTACCGTCGGGCATGTATCACATCACCTGGATATTATCGAAGAGAGATATTTAAAGCAAGGTTCAGAATAGTTTTATAGAAAAAAATCAGGCATTGAAAATCCTTTCAGCAAAACAAATCAGGCAATGGGACGAATATACAATCGCCAATGAGCCTGTTTCTTCCACCGATCTCATGGAACGTGCTGCGGGGAAATGTGCAGCCTGGTTGATGCAGAAATTTGACAGACAAACACCGTACAAAATTTTTTGTGGCAAAGGGAACAATGGTGGTGACGGACTTGCGATAGCCCGCATGCTAATTGATAACGGTATTCTCACAATAATTTATATTGTTGGGAAAGACGGAATAGGTTCTGCAGATTTTGAAATTAACCTTAATCGATTAAGAAAAAAGACCAAAGAAATTCATGATATTGATGCGACCGCTTCATTGCCTGCAATAAGCAAAGACGATGTGGTCATCGATGCACTTTTTGGTTCGGGACTCAACAAGAAGCCCTCTGGAATTTTTAGCAAAGTAATCAACCACCTGAACAGGGCCGGCGCGTCAATTGTCTCGATTGATTTTCCCAGCGGACTTTACGCCGACAAAAGCTCGAAAGGAAATGAGATTATCGAAGCAGATCATACGCTGACTTTTCAA
>JBBSPT010000472.1:0-2393 GCA_038258515.1 Chitinophagales bacterium
CACAGCATTTAAAAGGGTAGGAAATGATCTTTACAAAGATGAAGAGATCGACTTGTACACTGCATTGCTCGGAGGTGATAAGACCATTGAAACAATGAGTGGCAAGATCAAATTAAAAGTGAATCCGGAAACTCAAAATGGAACCAAAGTGAGGCTAAAGGGAAAAGGTTTTCCTGTGTACAAACAGGAAGAGACTTTTGGCGATTTATTTATCACCTGGAACGTAATACTTCCAACTAACCTAAGTGACAAGCAGAAGGAGTTGTTCACTGAACTTTCAAAACTTTAGGCAAAAATATTTGATCATGAACACCGAAGAATTAATACCTCTTGAAGATTTTTGTTTACACTATAATATTGAATATTCGTTCATTCAATCACTAAATAGTTCCGGGTTGATAAAAGTCACTTCGGTGAAGCGCACTTCTTTTATTCACCTTGATGAGATGAAAAAACTGGAAAAATTCGTACGGCTGCATTATGATCTTGACATAAACCTCGAAGGCCTGGAGACCATCGATCACCTGCTGAGCAAAGTAGAGGAGATGCAAAGGGAAGTTTTAAGATTGAAAAATCAATTGTAGTCCTACGCAGGTTTAAAAGGCCATTCCCTGGCAATTGCCGCTTTGAAAAAATAAACAATAAGTCCGCAGGCAATTACAATCAATCCTCCAAACATTAGTTTGCTACCGGTGGAAATCAGTATAAACAACCACATTGCAATAGCGAGAATAATGGGCAACGGGAACAAGGGCATTTTGTAAGGAAAGTCAATTTTATTTTTTTTCCTGTGCAGAAACAATAATCCAACGGCCTGGCCAATAAACTGGATCATGATTCGCATAGCAAGAATAGCGCTTATGACATCACTAAGCTTGAAGAGCATGCTGAACACAAACGCCAATGCTCCAAGAAATAACAATGACACATAGGGAAAGTGTTTAGTAGGGTGGACTTTTGCAAAAATTTTAAAAAACTCCCCATCTGCAGCCGCTGCATAAGGAATACGGCTATAGCCAAGCGTCGCCGAAAATACCGAGGCAAATGCAACCCATAAGATGAGGCAGGTAACAACAGTTGCTGCCGTGTTCCCTGCCAACTGCTGCATAAATTCACTTACCAGGAACTCACTATCTTTTGCATGCTGCCATGGAATTACGCTCACAACACTGATGTTCATCAAACAATACAAAACCGCGATTCCTACAACAGAAATGAACATGCTCCGCGGAATATTCTTTGAAGGATTTTTAAGTTCGCTCCCGAGATGGCAGATGTTATAATATCCAAGATAGCTGTACACAGATTTCACACTGGCAAAACCGATGGCAGTTACAAAAGCATAATCGACAGCAATACCGGAATTAATGTCTTTGATCGGTTGAAGAAAATTTCCGTGGGCAATACCGCCTCCGATGATCCAGAACATAGTGATGATAACCCCGCTCCACAAGAACACACTGATTTTTCCTATCGTTTCTATCTTCCTGTATAATAAAATAACGATCATCGCTACGACAGTTCCGCTAACAATTTTCTCCATAACATCGGTAAGAGGCACGAGATATGAAAAATATTTCGCGAAGCCAATCGCAGCAGAGGCAATTACCAGCGGCGCCTGGATCATCGTTTGCCAGACAAATAAAAAGCTCATCAATTTTCCAGCGCTCCTTTTTCCATACGCTTCCTTTAAAAAGTTATAAGACCCGCCAGCCCGTGGGAATGCCGCCCCCAGCTCACTCCATATCATGGCATCCACTATTGACAGAAAAGCTCCTGCAATCCAGGCATACAAAAACCAGGGGCCATTCATCATGCCGATCACCATGGGCATCGTAATGAAAGGACCGATACCCACCATGTCAGTCATATTGATAGCGGTGGCCTGGCCAAGTGTGAGTCTTCTTTCTAAAACCTGCGATGTCATCGAATTTTTTATGGACCACAAAGATGCTGGTTAGAAATTTACTGACATAAAAAAAAAGGAGCATGATGGAGAATTAAAGATTCTTGCCTCCATGCTCCGAAAAAATATAATGAAAAAAATTTATTCTTAAACTGATTGTTCCTTATATAATTTCCCATTTTTAATTGAATGAAAATGGCAAAGTGTATTATAAAATAGAAAGCTTCTTTTCCGGGGATGCTTTTTGTTTTACTTCAGCCGATTTTATCTAAGCCCAAAGGAATATTAATTTAGTGTGTGCCAGGAAAAGGTATTGTTTGATTAAAAAAAAAGTTTAGCGGCAATAACATAATTCACAACTGATGGAATATGATTGCATGGTTATTGGAAAGGGACTGATTGGATCTGCGGCTGCAAAATATCTTTCGTCCCAGATGGAAAGGGTCGCCCTGGTAGGACCTGATGAGCCCTTGAGCTTTCGTGATGG
>JBBSPT010000473.1:0-2384 GCA_038258515.1 Chitinophagales bacterium
CACAATGCAAGCACCATTTTCAATCTGGCGAATAATAAGGCCCAGAATGGTGACTATGCGACCGCAAGGAAAATGATGGAAGAGGCGCTGAAGATTGAACCAAGATTCGTAGATGCATGGCTTTCGATGGCGGGTATAAACGCGGAGACAAAAAATTATGCAGAAGCAGTTGCTAATTTTGAAACAGCTTTTTCACTCGATTCTGTTTATACGGATTATTATCTGCTTCCCTACTCCATCGACCTGGCAGGATGTGGCAAATTCACCGAAGCATTGGCAGCTGTCAATAAATTTTTATTGAATCCAAAGCTAAATGAGCGAAGCATCAAGGCAGGAGAGTTCAGAAAAAAAACTTTCGAATTTGCAATTGAGTATGAAAAAAAACATCCTGAAAATAATTATGTTTTTAATCCCCAAAATCTCGGCGACAGTATCAACACCCAGGACCTGGAATATTTCCCTTCATTGACTATCGATGCAAAGAAGCTGATCTTCACAAGACGGATCAATCGCAATGAAGATTTTTATGAAAGCGATCTCCTCAATGGAACATGGAGCAAAGCAGTTCCTTTGCCTGGAAATATAAACTCTCCGACTTTTAATGAAGGAGCCCAAAACATTTCACAGGATGGAAATTGGTTGATTTTTACTGGTTGTAATTTTCCTGAAGGACTTGGAAGCTGTGATCTATACATATCCTATTTAGGTAAAAATGGCTGGAGCGAGCCACGCAATTTAGGACCAAACGTCAACTCAGAATTTTGGGAGTCCACACCCTCTCTATCGCCTGACAAGAAAGATCTTTATTTCAGCAGCAATGTCCCCGGTGGTTTTGGAGGAAAAGATATATGGGTTTGTCACCGGAATGACAAGGGGCAATGGGAAGAACCTCTTAACCTTGGAGCGGAAATAAACACACCGGGAGATGAAAGCACGCCATTTATTCATGCTGATAACCAAACACTTTATTTCAATTCAAACGGACACCCGGGCTATAGCGACAAACCAGACATCTTTGTTTCACGCAAGTTGCCGGGAGGAAAATGGAGCACACCGGAAAATCTCGGCTATCCGATCAACACGATTGATGATGAAGGCTCACTTGTGGTAACCTCTGACGGAAAAACTGCCTATTACTCCAGCGACCGCGCAGATACAAAAGGCGGCCTTGACATTTACACTTTTGAATTGAGAAAGGACATTCGACCATTAAAAACATTGTGGGTAAAAGGAAGAGTATATGATCAAAAGACCGGCCAGGGATTGCCATCCTCGGTGGAATTAGCGAATGTAAAAAGTCATGAAACGGTTACTAAAATTCAAACCGACGAGGACGGAAATTATCTTGTTACCCTTCCCGTAGGAACAGATTATGCATTCAATGTAAAACGCAGGGGCTACCTTTTTTATTCTGAAAACTACAACATCAGTGAGGCTTCGTCTGACTCCGTATTCCAGGCAGATATTCCACTACAACCTATCGAGGCGAACGCGAGGATTGTTTTAAAGAATGTATTTTTCGATACGAAGAAAACAGAATTAAAGCCAGAATCGATCAACGAGCTTGATAATGTGGTGCGCCTTTTGAATGAAAATCCGAATTTAAAGATTCAAATAAGTGGCTATACTGATAATGTCGGCAAAGCTGCAGACAATCTTTCACTCTCAACCGGCAGAGCAGTAGCAGTAGTAAATTATCTCCTGGGTAAAGGTGTAAAAAATGAACGGGTTACTTTCAAAGGATACGGTGACGCGAGCCCCGTAGCAGATAATAGCACGGAAGAAGGAAGGGCATTAAACCGGCGTACAGAGTTGAGAGTGATCAGTAATTAATTGGCAGAAAACTGATTTTAAGATTAAAAAAAACCATTTGATCCTGGAAAGATTTTTTACTTCTACAGAAACAATTTTTTGTTGCATTTTCCAGGATAATACTTTCCTGATCTATTACAAATTTCAAATGAGCGAAACAAACTTTTTTTTAATTGTGCGTCCAGGCTTGTAACAAGATACGCTGCGTTATTTTTGAAAAAAATATTTGCAAACAGGCATCCGTTCTGGCGCAATCATGAATAAAGATCTTTTATACCAAATTGCGCTGACTCTTGTTCCTAACATCGGCGATGTTCATGCGAAAGCGTTGGTAAATCATTTCGGAGATGCTGAATCAGTCCTCAAGGCGAAGAAAAAAGACCTCGAAGGATTAGAAGGAATTGGGTCAGTAAGGGCAAATTCCATAAAGCATTTTAATCTTTTTGATCAGGCTGAAAAAGAAATCGTCTTTATTGAAAAATATAAAATCACCACTCTGTTCTTAACAGATAAGAATTATCCGCAGCGACTCTTGAATTGTTACGACAGTCCTGCCCTCCTGTATTTCAAAG
>JBBSPT010000474.1:0-2383 GCA_038258515.1 Chitinophagales bacterium
AGCCATCGGCCTGATGCTATCAAGAAAGCGGTTGGTTCGCTCTATACTTTCGTCGCTAAAATAAGGTAGCGTTTCGCGATGATCTCCCTTCGCAAATTTGTGTCCCGGTTTCATTTTACCGGTCAACAAGCCCCGCTGCAGTGGACTGTATGCAAGAATTGAAATATTGTTTTGGATACAATAAGGAACCAGTGATTCCTCAATGTCACGAATGATCATGCTGTAAGGAACCTGGTTAGAAATCACATGAACTGTTTCACCGGCTTCCTTAACCTGTGCAGCATTATAATTTGAAACTCCTGCATGTCGAACCTTTCCCTGCTGAATCAATTGCGAAACAGCTTCCATCGTTTCTGCAATCGGCGTGGTAGTATCAGGCCAATGTATTTGGTAAAGATCGATGTAGTCTGTACCCAATCTTTTCAAACTGTTTTCACATTCTTTGATGATACTCTCTTTTCCTGCATACCTGTACATGTCAATATCATGGCCGTCGTTGTCTTTGCTTTTAAAAGAAAAATCGCCCTTGGCGAGATCCCAACGCATTCCATACTTTGTAAGAATTTGTACCTTATCTCTTGGAAAATTTTTTATTGCTTTTCCAACAATTTCTTCGCTGTCACCCTGGCCGTACGCAGGAGCTGTGTCAATCGATGTCACTCCAAGACCACAAGCAGCCTCGATGGCTTCAATCGCGTCTTTCGTCTCTGTGCCGCCCCACATCCATCCTCCGGCAGCCCATGCACCAAAAGTTATTGCCGAGACCTCAAGATTTGAATCACCCAATTTCCTGTATTCCATGAATTATAATTTTTTTGACGCGATCGAAAGCGCCGCCTAATATTCGTAAATGCTACGAGGTTTAATGCAACAATTTAGCCAAGATCCTGCAAAGGAATGATTAGCATCCATTGAGTTTCAGATTCGACGTTGCCGGTGAGCCGGACGTGCAACTATACAATTTTGGTATTCCTTTCAAACTGCACTATTTTTAACCTGCGATAGGTTTTTAGGCACTGTCGCATAACGCATTTCCCATCGATCCCTCCCCTGTTCAAAACGGATTTCGTGTTCCGAATTCAAACATCATGAAGAAACTATTGCTTTTGCTTTGCATACAATTCCTGGGGCAGGAAATACTCCACAGCCAAACTTTTACTGTCGGCGACCTGGTCAGGTTTACCTCGCTCTCTTCGAAAAATGCCGAACGCTTTCTTTCAAAAAATAAGTTTATTGTTCCGGGAACTGTTGCCTTCAGCAGCGAAAACCCTATCATATTTCATCAAAAAATTAAAGGAGCCAGGAAAGAATTTGAGCCTCAAAGAACGATTGAGGTGTATAAGCAGGATGAAATAACGTCCTATACTTTGCAAACAACTTCAAAAGGAGAATTTCTTAGCGGGCAAGATGAGTTAATCAAAAATGGATTTTTATATGACCTTGCAAAAAATTACACGAACGAGTCCTCAATGTTTTACCAGAAAAGGAATATGACGATCAAAACTTCCACACACGTGGAGGACAGTATCCCTCAATATTCATTCGAATTAGAAGTGAGAGACCTCCCGGATCTATCGAATGTTCGCTATGCGGAAGATCTTTTGCAATTCACATCCCATGAATTTCTCGTCAGCTTCTTTGGGGAAAATAATGTGAAGAGAGATTTATATTATTTCTCTGAAAAAGAACTTAAAAAATGTTCAGTGTTATTTTTTGGCAGCAACCGGCAGGTAGTGTTCGTTTGGCAAGATGAGCGAAACATGCAGAATGTTGAATACTTACTTGTGAGCACAAAAATTCCAACTGAGGCAACCTCGAAATCAGAAAAGGAATTGAGCACCAATGAATGGAAATTAAGAAATGGGATACAGCATGGAACAAACATCAAAGATCTTCTAAGGATAAATGAAAACGATTTCACCGTTTATGGAAACCCTTCGGAACTGGCGTTTATGATTCAGCCTACTAACAATGGGAATATCGATTTTACTAAAACCGCGCTATTGCTGGCTTGTAAAGGATGCAAGACTGATATCATTTTTGATAAGCCACTTGTAAGCGCATTGGATATCGCAAGAAAAGATCTTCCCGTTTCAGTATTCGACATGATTATTTATCCTGATAATAATGCTAAGAAAAATGCTGCCGGAGTTGTGAGGAAATAATTCTTCACCATCTTACCCAAAACATCGCAACATCTATGAACATTTTTATGGACTGGGAAATGAGGAGTTACATCTCTCCGACCGACTTCCGCCACGTTTGAGATACCAGCCAAACTCATTCGACAATAAACTATAAGTAACCGATAGCCTTCAGGAAATCATCTTTTTTTCTTCTCGACACATCTACAAAGTCTCCGTTCTTTAATTCAATTTGACCG
>JBBSPT010000475.1:0-2374 GCA_038258515.1 Chitinophagales bacterium
CTCCCCGTGCGAGTTTTCTTAAAAAAATAATCCTGTTTCCTGCTTCCTTGTTGGTTATGTGAAAGTTTTTTACTCTTTCAAGTTTGTTTTCCAGTTCATTCAATTCATGATAGTGAGTAGCAAAGAGGGTTTTAGGTGCGTTGGCAGATTTGTGTAGATGCTCAACGATGCTCCACGCGATGGATATGCCATCATAGGTAGAAGTACCACGCCCAATTTCATCCAAAAGAATCAGGCTCCGCGACGTAATGTTGTTAATGATGCTCGCCGTTTCATTCATCTCCACCATGAAAGTACTCTCTCCACTGCTGAGGTTATCATTGGCCCCAACGCGGGTAAATATTTTATCAGTCAGCGGAATTTTGGCTTCATCAGCCGGAACGAAACTACCCATGTGGGCCAGCAAGGTGATCAATGCAGTTTGCCTCAAGATCGCGCTCTTACCACTCATGTTGGGTCCGGTCAAAATTATGATCTGCTGTGTCGCAGAGTCAAGAAAGATGTCATTGGCAATGTAGCTTTCACCCTGCGGCAGACTTCTCTCGATCACAGGATGGCGGCTGTTCCTGAGTTCCAGATCGAGGCCTTCATGGAGCTCCGGCTTTTTATATTTATAATTAAGAGCATTGTTTGCGAAGCACGTCAGGCAATCGATCACAGCAAGTACGTGGCCATTGATCTGCATAGGAGCCATGTAGTCCTGTAGTTCATTTAACAGATGCTCAAAAATATTTTGTTCGAGTTCCAGGATTTTTTCTTCTGCACCGGTTATTTTTTCTTCGTATTCTTTTAATTCGGGGGTGATGTATCGTTCTGCATTTGTGAGTGTTTGCTTTCTTATCCAGGTTTCAGGCACTTTTTCTTTGTGAGTATTCGTTACTTCAAGGTAGTAGCCGAATACATTATTAAAGCCAATTTTCAGAGAAGAGATTCCTGTAAGTTCTGTTTCCTTCTGCTGAAGCTTAAGCAAATGCTCCTTCCCGTTAGTCACAATATTTTTAAGATCATCCAACGAATCATTCACTCCTTTTGCGATGATGTTCCCCCTGGCAGCGGCCACCGGCGGATTTTCTATGATTTCGGAGAGAATTTTTTCAGCAATGTATTTACATGGATTGAGCGAATCTCCCAATCTCTTCAGGTATTCATTTTCTGATTTATCACAAAGGACTTTAATTGCTGCGACAAGTTTTAGTCCTTTGCCAATTTGTAATACTTCCCTTGGATTAATTTTCTTCAGGGAAATTTTACTCACGAGTCTCTCTATATCGCCGGCCTGTTTTGTTAGTTGGATCAATTCATTTTTAGAGTCTGGCGATTTTATGAAAAATTCAACGAGATCCTGCCGCTCTTCCACCCGCTTTATTTCCGTAAGAGGTAATATCAGCCAGCGTTTAAGAAGCCTGGCGCCCATTGGTGAAACAGTGTTATCAATTACCTTCAGCAATGAATTGTTTCCTTCACCTCCTCCAATCAATTCAAGATTTCGGATTGTAAATCGATCCATCCACAGGTGATCTGCTTTATCTATCCGCTGGAGTGAAGTGATGTGTTGAAGATTAGGATGCTCCGTATCTTTTAAATAATGAAGTGTGGCACCGGCAGCAATAATGCCTTCTTTTAAATCGTCCACGCCAAATCCTTTGAGACTTTGGGTACCGAAATGTTTGAGAAGACTATCCTTGGCGTACTGTTCGCTAAAGATCCATTCATCAAGGGTATAAGTGTAAAACTTACTGCCGAATAATTTTTTGAATGCTTTCTGTTGATTTCTTTGAAAGATGACTTCAGCGGGATTGAGACTTTGCAACAGCTTGTCAATATATTCATTATCGCCTTCCGCAATGAAGAACTCCCCGGTGGAAATATCCAGGAATGAAATACCAGTCTTAAGATCAGTAAGGTGAATACTGCATAAGAAATTATTGTTGTTGTGTTCAAGAAGTTTATCGTTCGTCGCAACGCCCGGAGTTATCAATTCAGTAACTCCTCTCTTTATAATTCCTTTTGCCGTTTTTGGATCTTCAAGCTGATCACATATCGCCACGCGGAAACCCGCCTTTACCAGCTTGTGTAAATAGGTATCCAGCGCATGATGCGGAAAGCCCGCAAGCTCAGTGGCAGTCGGTGATGCACTGCTCCTTTTCGTCAGCGTAATTCCAAGAATCCTGGACGCAGTAATCGCATCCTGTCCGAAGGTTTCATAAAAATCTCCCACCCTGAAAAGCAAGATTGCATCCGGGTATTTCACCTTGATGGCATTGTGCTGTTTCATTAAAGGGGTGTCTGCGGAAGCCATTATTTATGCTGGTTATATCGATACAATTTTGATAGGAGAGCAACTGGGTGCATTTCAAAAAATTGTCGCAGTCGA
>JBBSPT010000476.1:0-2349 GCA_038258515.1 Chitinophagales bacterium
CCGGGGGCATCGTTGCCGCACTCATAGTTGTGTTTTTTATTTGGCAACATTACAAGTATAAAGTAGCGAACGAAACCATAGCTACGACTCTCGCTAACAAGACAGATAGCCTCTACAAAATTACTTATGACTCCATTCATTTCGATGCAATTTCAGGAACAGCTTATCTCAAGAACATCCATATCCTTCCTGACACTGACCGGGTAAATAAAACAAGCTTTGCTGATCAACCTTACTGGATGCTGGATATCAAGGTTGCTTCTTTGCTGGTAACGGGCGTAAAGACAGACAAGGCATTGCTCGGTTCTCAATTGGTTGGCGATTCATTGATGATCGAAAACCCCGTAGTGACAATTTACATTTTGAAAAAATTAAAAAAAGAGACAAATATAAATGTGGAGGCAAAGGATATGTACCACGAAATACTAGGGAATCTCAACCTGATAAAAGTAAACCAGGTTTTTATAAACAACATCAACGTGAGCAGTGTAGCGTATCAAACAAAGAAGAAAGACTTTGATCTTGCTAACGGCAATATCCAACTCAGGGAGGTGCTGATCGACAGTTCTCACAATTCCGATACAACACGCACCTTATTCAGTAAACAATCCGACGCTACGATTGCCACATTTACGACCTACAATAATAACAGGCCGGAACTTAAAATGAAAGACATCGTTTTCCAGGGAGAAAACGACTTCCTGTCCTTTGATAACATTACAGTGTATAGCCAGGATGAAAAAAGTGCAGATAGCACAAAACTTCTATCTGCGAGCAAACTGCATTTCGAAGGATTGGATGCGGACGAATTCGTAAAGAAGAAAAACATTCTCATTAAAAAAATTTCCTGTGAGGACATCACGCTGTTTGGTCAACCTTTACAAAACCTGAGTTCTTCAAAAGGCGGAAAATCGGAAGATCAGGATACAACCGGCTTCAAGCATGTTTACAGCATTCGCATGAATCATCTCATTTTTCCAAAGGTTACTCTAATCTCCGAAAATTCTAATAAGTATTCCCTGGGGAATATTTCGATCAAAATAAACAATGTGGAAGCTGACCAGTTAGTAAAAGTTCAGAAATATCCCATTGATTACAGCAAGGAAGTTGAAGTGAGTTGCAGCAGCATATCGCTCGATTCAAAAGATGGATTCTACAAAGTTGGTTTCCGGGACATTGTGCTGAATTCATTACAAGAGGAACTTAGAATTGGAGCCTGTGACATGCAGCCATTATTAGGTGAACGACAGTTTGCTACCAAAGCTCATTTTCAAAAGGATCGTTATGATCTTTCAGTGAGCGGCATCGCACTACAGGGAATTAATATGAAGGATCTTATAAACAAGAAACTAATTGCGAAACAACTGTCAATTCAAAATCTTTCTGCAAAAATTTATCGCGATTTAAAGAAACCTTTGAAAGAAGAAAATAAAATCGGAAAGTATCCTTCACAGTTGATTTCCAAAATAAATTTTCCGTTAAATATTGTAAAGGCGGTAATTTCAAATGCCTTTGTACAGTACAAAGAACGAGAGAAAAAAAGTGATAGCACCGGCATCGTAAAATTTTCCAACAGCGTTATTAAGATTGACAACATTACAAACGTTGACGAACAGATTAAAAAAAATAATCTCATGAAAATTTCTTTTAAATCAAATGCACTGGGGTCAATTCCGATGCGTGGAAATTTCAATTTCAGGCTCGGTGATCCTGCCGGTCATTTCGCTGTGGATGCAAATATTGCCGGATTCGATGGGCAAGTTCTTAACAACGTCTCAATTCCCATGGCGCTGATAAAGGTTAATTCAGGAAAAATAAATTCGATCGATTTCGATTTCAAGGGAGACAATCATGGCGCCGGTGGACACATGGTAATGAAATACGAAGACCTCAAAGTAGATGTTCTTGGCCGCGATAAAAAAACGGACGAAGTGGAGAAGAAAGGATTAAAAAGTCTTGTCGCCAACATCCTGGTAAGAAACGATAATCCAAGAAATGGAAAACTGCACGAAGTAACTCCCCACTATGACCGAGACGGTAACAAGTCTTTTTTCAATCTTGTTTGGAAAACACTTTTTACCGGATTGAAAGAAACGGTAGGCATTCCATAACGATAATTTATCACTTCATTTGAGAAAATGCTTATGGAGTATTTTTCACCCGCTGAAGTATTATTTTCTGGCCCGTAATCACCGCAAGATCACTATCCAGTTTTCCTGCTACGCGAATGTCCAGCGCCGCACAGGCATTTTCATAAAGAGAAATAAATGCCGGAGTTCCAACAATTGAAACAAGAGTTCCCGGATTATACTCACTAAGTTCTAACCCAACGAGCAAACCACTTAGATA
>JBBSPT010000477.1:0-2328 GCA_038258515.1 Chitinophagales bacterium
CACAGGATGAATCGCATAGGCAACTTCAACACCTTTTTCTTCCAATAACTTTTCAAGCTCGTGACATGCGTGCTGCGCCTGGGCAACGGCGAGTCCGTAGCCGGGCACGATCATTACTTTTTTAGAATAAGTCATAAGCATGGCAGCATCGCTAATAGAAATCTCTTTATAAACTCCAGTTCCATTGCCAGTCGACCCGCCCGGGGCCGCACTTCCTCCGAAAGACCCAATCAAGACATTTTTGAGACTTCTGTTCATAGCACGGCACATCAATATTGTTAGAAGTGTTCCTGCGGCTCCTACCAAAATACCGCCAGTAAGCATTGCCTTATTGTTATACAAAAATCCGGCGCAGGCTGCGGCTACACCGGTAAATGAATTAAGCAAGGAAATAACCACCGGCATATCTGCACCACCGATAGGCAACACAAAAAAAACTCCGTACAACAGCGCCAATGAAAAAACCAAATAAAAAATGAGGAAGTTCGAAGTATTAAGGTTGAACAACAGGTAAGCGGCGAAACTGAGCGTGACAACTAACATCAGGAGATTTACCAAGTGCTGACCTTTAAAAGAATAGTCCTTAATTTTTCCGCTTAATTTTCCGAGGGCAATCACACTTCCTGCAAAAGAAACAGAGCCGATGATAAGGCCGAGGAAAATAATCAATAGTGTTGATTGCCACGACTGATCGTCAACAGGCCCGCCAGATAAAAGCAATAATGAATGATGCCGGAACTCAATAATGGAAATTAAAGCTGCACATGCACCCCCCATCCCATTGAAAAAGCTCACAAGCTCTGGCATCGCAGTCATTTTTACCTTCTTCGCGGTCATCACGCCGATAATGCTCCCGATGGCAAGACCAGAAAATATCCACGCAAAATTACCCAGCCTTTTTCCGTCATGCTCATATAGAAAGATGGTGGCAAAGATTGCGATCGTCATTCCGGCTGACGCGATCAGGTTACCTCGCCTGGCGGTCGCCGGGGAAGACAACATTTTTAACCCTAAAATAAAAGTTACTGAAGCAATAAGGTAAGATAGGGACAGGATACTAATGCTCATTTAGTGATAATTCGTTCGATTCGTTGATTTGAATTTTCTTATAAATTATTTTTTCTTTTTAAACATTTCAAGCATCCTGTCGGTAACCACAAAACCTCCAACCACGTTCAGCGTACCTAAAACGACAGCGATAAACCCAAGGATCAGTGCGGGATAGTTTTGGCTATCAGCCTTCCCCATTACGATAATTGCCCCGATAATCACCACTCCGTGTATTGCGTTGGCCCCGCTCATCAATGGCGTGTGCAATACACTGGGCACTCTTCCAATAATTTCAATTCCCAAAAAAATCATCAGGATGACGATATAGAACATTTCAATATTGTCATGAATAAAATCTAAAAACGTCTGCATAAATTTGATTTATAAATCACTTTTTTTAAGAAGGTTGTAGTAAACGCTTTCCTTCACTTTAGCATTTGTTATTTCACCTGCATGCACAACGCAAGCGCCCTTTACCAGATCGTCTTCAAAATTTAATTTGACGGAGCCATCCGAAATAATTAACTGCAGGAAATTGAGAACATTCTTCCCATACAACTTACTGGCATCATAGGGCATTGTAGAAGCAAGCCGGGAATTTCCCACAATACTTACTCCTTTGTATTTGACCGTTTGTGCACTCTTAGTACGACTTGTGTTTCCTCCGGTATCAGCGGCAAGGTCAACGATCAGCGAACCGTTTTTCATACTGCGTAGCATCTCTTCATTGATCAGGACAGGGGCTTTTCTTCCCGGAATCTGTGCAGTTGTTATTATTATATCAGCCCTGGCAACACGTTCCGCAATTTTTTCTTTTTGCTTCGCAAGAAATTCTTCAGTTTGCTCTACTGCGTAACCATCAGCCAGGCTTGCATCCGCAGCGCCTTCCACTTCTACGAACTTTGCACCAAGGCTCATTACTTCCTCTTTTACTGCCGGCCTGGTGTCAAAGACTTCTACTACCCCACCCAATCTCCTGGCTGTTGCGATCGCTTGTAATCCCGCAACGCCGGCACCGAGTATCAGCACTTTTGCCGGAGCTATACTTCCCGCCGCCGTCATAAACATCGGAAAATACCTGGGAAATAAATTGGCCGCTAACACGACAGCCTTGTATCCGGCAATATTTGCCTGGCTGCTAAGTACGTCCATACTTTGCGCCCTGGTAGTGCGGGGAAGCATCTCCAGGCTAAAAACAGTTGCCTGCTTTTCTGCACAGTCGTGAATGAAAGAAGTATTAAATAACGAATGAAAATTTCCTGTCAAAATTTTCGAGGC
>JBBSPT010000478.1:0-2318 GCA_038258515.1 Chitinophagales bacterium
ATGTCATTCATTGTCTTCGTTTTTATTTTGATGCATTGCTTTGTCTTCTTTGTCAACCCAATACCAGGCGATCACGCTACCCGTAATTAAACCTGCAATCAAAAATGTCAGTGTCCAGGAAAATGATTCAGGGTATTTTTTATCTAACCATACTCCCAATGCTGCACCTAATAATGAAGGCACAGCTACCGACCAGCCTATCATTCCCATCATTCCTAATCCAAACCAAACACCCTTGTTTTCATGCAGCGATCTCAATTTTCGTTTTTCTTTTTCAGCTATCTTCCGGCTAAACGAATCCTTATCGTCTTCAATGGATGCCATAGTTATTCTTTATGAAATTTTTGAAGCGTATAAATAAAACTGCTTTCCAACTTTGCCGAAACGGTGCGAATATTTTTTTCACTTTCATCCAGGCTCTTAAAATCTTTTTCAACTGATTCATGCAGTTTCCCCAGGTCTGCTCTTCCAATTGCATTGCGAACGGATACCAATACTTCGGTCCCTGCTTTTACCACCAGGCCTTCATCAACTGCTATATAATGAACTTTCGATTCTGTCTCGTACGTTAAAATACCAGGCACTAATGCGGCCACGCAGTCGAGCCTTTGCGGTAAAAAGCCATACGAACCCTCACTGGTTTCTATAATAATACGGCTCACGTTTTTTGCTTCAGCAAAAACTTTAAATGGAAGCAGTATCCTTAAGCTCATTGTTATGTTTTCCATTTTGATTTTTTTATTCTAAAACGGCGGCCTCCTTTTTATTTACCAAACCTTTTGACTTATCCTGGTTAGTATCTTTATTTTCTTCTGCTGAATTCTTTGGTTTTTTCTCATCAACAACATCATTTTTCTTTGGCGCAGCATTCGATTTATTTTGCCCTGCACTATCTCCTTTTTTAATAGCTTCTTCTATTGACCCTATCATATAAAAAGCACTTTCCGGCAAATCTTTAAACTCGTCTTTAAGTATGCGTTCACAACCATCCAGGGCATCTTTCAAACTAACTTCCTTTCCCTTCATTCCACTGAATTGTTCAGTCGTAAAAAATGGTTGCGTAAAGAAGCGTTCCAATTTCCGGGCACGGTTTACTATGTTCCGGTCATCTGCAGCTAATTGCTCCAGGCCGAGCATGGCTATGATATCTTTAAGGTCTTCGTACTTAGCCAATGTCTGCCGTATTTCCTGTGCAAGTTTGTAATGTCTTTCGCCAATAATAGCAGGCGTCGCCATTTTTGAATTGGATTGTAATAAGTCTATGGCGGGATATAAACCTTCACCCGCTTTTTTCCTGGAGAGTGCAATGGATGCAGAAAGATGCGAGAAAGTATGCACTGCCGCAGGGTCCGTCAAATCATCAGCAGGCACATAGACAGCCTGTATGGAAGTGATGGCGCCGGCATCAGTATTGGCGATGCGCTCTTCGAGTTTCGATAATTCCGTCCCCATCGTTGGTTGATAACCCAACCGCGAAGGCATCTGTCCCATCAGGCCGGAAACTTCCATGCCAGCCTGGATAAATCTGAAAATATTATCGATCAACAACAATACATCACGATGCTCATCGTCGCGAAAATATTCGGCCATTGTTAAAGCTGCGTGGCCCACCCGAAAACGTGCGCCGGGAGGTTCATTCATTTGTCCGAACATCATCACCATATTTTCCAGCACACCGGCTTCTTTCATATCATTGTATAACTCCTGTCCCTCGCGGCAACGTTCACCGATACCGCAAAACATGCTTACACCTTTATTATGCCCCACCATATTGTGGATCATTTCAGTAAGCAAAACTGTTTTGCCTACACCTGCTCCGCCAAACAAACCAGCCTTGCCACCACGCTCCAATGGCAAGAGTACATCAATGGCTTTAATGCCTGTTTCAAAAACTTCGGATTTGGTAGATTGCTTTACTAACGGAGGAGGTGACTGGTGTATATTGCGACGCTCCATTACAGGCAGAGCTTCTTTATGATCAATTGTATTTCCGAATACATCAAACATGCGCCCCAAAATTTCTTTACCTACCGGCACGGTCAGTTCTTTTCCTTCTGATTGTACTTCCATACCGCGTGCTAATCCCTGGGTGGGTGTCAATGAAATAGCCCTTACATGTTTTGCATCGAGTTGCAACTGTACTTCAAGAATGATCTCCATTTTCTTGCCGGTTCTTAACACAGAATTAATGAACGGAAGGTTGGTTTCAAACTTCACATCAACGATGCTGCCACGAACAGAAACGACCTTTCCATGATGTAGTTTTTCTTTCTGTGTTTCCAAAAGTTGAGCCGGTGAATAGTCGTGTATGTCATTCA
>JBBSPT010000479.1:0-2318 GCA_038258515.1 Chitinophagales bacterium
GCTAAGTACGTCCATACTTTGCGCCCTGGTAGTGCGGGGAAGCATCTCCAGGCTAAAAACAGTTGCCTGCTTTTCTGCACAGTCGTGAATGAAAGAAGTATTAAATAACGAATGAAAATTTCCTGTCAAAATTTTCGAGGCAATTTTCTTTGAATCGATGCCTTCGGCATTCATCCCCAGGATCATGTCGGAAGACTTAAAAATTTCATCCCTCGACACAATGACCGCTCCGGCTTCTTCGTATTTTTCATTCTCAGCGAATGCGTTAACACCGGCGTTATTTTCAACGATCACCTCTACGTTCCACTTCTTCAGCGTAGCCATATGTTCAGGCAATATAGAGACTCTCGTTTCGGGGGGTATTTCTTTCAGGACACCTATCGTCATGGTTCGTTATTCCAGTTCAAATTACTAAATTTTCTCTTTTCGACCTTAAGAACAATTACGTGTTAGTCTAATACCTATCAATTTAAAACCTTATCACAAAATGCTGCTTTACTTTGAAATCGGGATTGAAGAAAACGAGGCCAATAAAAAAAAGATCAATAGTCAACGTTACTGAAGAATGTGATTTTATCTCTTCCCAGGCGTTTTCCATATCCTCACTCCAGTGGATGTCATCAAAAATGAAAATTGAAGAATCTGCTGATCTCGTCAAACACAGCTCTAAATATTCCAACGTGGCTTCACGGCGATGATTGCCGTCAAAAAAAACAAGATTAACTTTTTCAAGCTTCTGAAGAATTCCGGGCAGTGATTTTCCAAAGTCGCCTTCTACCAGGTCTATATTTGAAATTGATAATCGCTCAAAATTCTTTCTTGCAATTTGGGCGATCGCTTTAGAGCCTTCCATTGTAAAAATTGTTGAAGTTGGATTAGCGCAGGCCAGGTAGCTGGTTGTTGTGCCGAGAGAAGTTCCGAGTTCCACAATTGTCTCAGGCTGGTAATACTTTACGATCCTGAAAAGCAATCCCGCAAACTTTTTATTTTTTAATGACGAGGCTGCGATGGCGCTAACCTTCCTTTGCTTATGGCGCATGACAGCAGAGCCGGCTCCAAAATCTTCAACTTCGATAAATGATTGATCCTGTCTCAGATCCTTTCGCAGAGATTCAATTTTGTCATAACATTCATGCTGCCGCTTGTCGTTCAAAACATTTTGCACAAAGTTGAAGACAAAAGGAGAATGTATTCCATGACCTTTGCCATTGCCGGCAGTAACATAATATTTTAAAAATTTGCTTGCGAGCCGGAGAGAAGAATACATTCGCAGAAGTTAAGAATTTGGCTGTTTTCTTTCCCAGATTTCGAAAGTATAGGCATAGGAATGTTTTTCGTCAGCAGGCAAAGGATTGGCACTTGTTCTTATCCATTCATTTAAGTCTATTTCAGGATAAAAGGTGTCTC
This sequence comes from Chitinophagales bacterium, assembly GCA_038258515.1. Classification (GTDB taxonomy): domain Bacteria; phylum Bacteroidota; class Bacteroidia; order Chitinophagales; family Chitinophagaceae; genus Ginsengibacter. Next base: position 1,408 of record JBBSPT010000479.1, read on the forward strand.
CCTCTACAATTGCATGCACCCTGGTGAGATAAATTCTTGACACCCTGTTTATGGTTTGTTTGAATATTTCTCCGCCGCCGATAATGAACACTTCCTTGGCTTCGCTTTCATCAGCCTTTCCAATCGCATCGTCAATTGAGTGAACAACCACCACATCAGCAGCACTCCAATCAATTTTCCCCGTTACAACAATATTGGTTCTTCCGGGCAGGGATTTTTTTAAGGATTCATAAGTATGCCTGCCCATAATTACGGGCATTCCCCAGGTCTTGTTTTTAAAGTACCTGAAATCATTTGGCAATTTCCAGGGCAGCTCGTTGCCTGAGCCAATTACATTGTTTTCGGAAGCTGCTACTATGTGACAAAGCATTTGCAGAAGTTATTTTGTTATACTCCCCACATCTAATATTATACAGCCACGGGAGCTTTAATGGCCGGATGACTTTGATAGTTCATCAACTCAAAGTCTTCAAAAGAAAAATCAAAAATATTTTTTACTAAAGGATTTATTTTCATTTCTGGAAGATGAAAAGGATCTCTTGAAAGTTGCAATTTTGCCTGTTCAACATGATTGTTGTACAAATGAACGTCCCCAAAAGAATGAACAAATTCTCCTGCTTCCATATTGCAAACCTGGGCAATCATCATAGTGAGCAAGGCATAAGATGCAATATTAAATGGAACTCCCAGGAATACATCTGCACTCCTTTGATAAAGCTGACATGAAAGCTTTCGACCCTCATCTCCAACTTGCGTTGTATAAAATTGAAACAAGCAATGACAGGGCATCAACCTCATTTTCGGAAGGTCAGTAACATTCCATGCACTGATAATTAGTCTCCTGCTGTCGGGGTTTATTTTTATTTGATCAATCAATTCTGACACCTGGTCTACGACTTGTCCATCGGCCC
>JBBSPT010000480.1:0-2299 GCA_038258515.1 Chitinophagales bacterium
ACGCCGGTCTGCGCGGAGCCAAGGTTATCATAGCTATCCGACAGTACACCGATCTTTACTCCTTTACCATCTACCTTACTTTGCTTCCTGGCGAGATAGGAAAGTTGTGCAGTGTCTCCCTGGCTGATCACCGGCTTAAATCCCGGCTTGCGGGGAGAAGGAGAATAAGAATTCACTTCAGAAGAAGTTTCACTTTTTGAAGATTGATGCGCCGGTCTGTAAGATGGGCTGGCAAAGCGTATGCTACTCACGTCATTGAGTTGAGGAAGCGCGCCAATCGGAACAAATGCAGAAATGACGCGGCCATAAGAAGCTTTGATCGAAACGCCCATTTTCTGAAGCTCTGAAATTGTTGTCTTCATGTCGCCTTTTACAGTGATATCCACAAGAATTTTATCACCTTTTATTTGCATAAGATTTTCCAGCATATTTGGACCGGCTACGAGTTTCTTTGCGAGGTTACCATTTTGAGAGGCCGAACGGTCGTCGTGAAGTTTTTGTAATGCAGGGCTCAGTTTCGTCGCAGGCTTTACAACATCACGGGGCTGTAGTTTGCCCTGCAATTGCGGGTTACCTTTGATCTGCGAATAGAGGGAGTTCATTACAAAAAAGAGGGCAAGGGCAAGCAATAAATTAATTCGTAAAAAATTTTTCATAACATGTGTTTAGTTGATTAATAAAATAGAGGGGACGGAAGATGGGTTGTTTTTCCAGGGGATATCAAACTAAACAAAGAAGAGAGGCAGCAACTATTTGAAAATTCAAGCTAAATCTATTTTTTACAATGAAAAAATAAATCTACCTGTTAGTCTGAAAATATTTTTCAAATGACAAAGCATGTTAAACCATACTCTTAATAAATCCTGATGATTTTAAACACACAGGCAAATGATAGACAGGTGGGGAACTCTTAAACGATACAAACACCGAACCTTCATTTTTAAAAATGATCTCTCACCCTGACATAAATCCAGCCGGGAATAATACCGGAGTATCTACGGGAAAAATTATAGAATCCTTCTTTTAGAAAAAGATACCGCACCTGGGAAATGGCGGTGATTTTAAAATCTACTCCTTTTTAGGTTCAGCCGAAAGATATTTGGCAAAAAACTTTTCCATGGCCTTATAAAAATCGATCCGGTTATTTTCATTTGCAAATCCGTGGCCTTCATCATCCTTTACCATGTACTCCACTTCCACTCCCCTCTTTTTCAATGCTTCTACCATCTGGTCACTTTCTGCTTTGTTCACCCTGGGATCATTCGCTCCCTGGGCAACGAACAATGGAGTTTTTATTTTGTCAGCATGCAATGCCGGAGAAACTTCTGCCATCAATAAACTGTCTTTAACAGGATCGCCGACAAGCTCATACCACATGGCCATCATTGGCTTCCAGTAAGGCGGAATGGTTTTTAAAAAGGTAAACATGTTGGACACGCCTACATAGTCAACCGCACAGGCATACAAATCCGGTGTAAATGTAACGCCGGCTAAAGTTGCGTACCCTCCATAGCTGCCACCATAAATTGCTACCCGGTTTGAATCAGCAATCCCTTCTTTTATCAACCATTTTACGCCGTCTGTTATGTCATCCTGCATAGACTTTCCCCATTGCTTAGAGCTCTTCAGGAAGAAGTCTTTCCCATAGCCTGTCGATCCCCGGAAATTCATCTGTAATACACCATAGCCACGGTTTGCCAGCATCTGCACTTCAGGATTATAACCCCAGCTATCTCTTGCCCAGGGACCACCATGCGGATTAACAACTACCGCAATATTCTTTGCTTCTACTCCTTTAGGTAGTGTGAGATAGCCATGGATGGTGAGTCCATCTCTTGATGTATATTCTATCGGCTTCATCACAGCCATGTCTTCTTCCTTGATCCACGGGTATGCACTTCCAAGAAACTTTGTTTCCCCTGTATTTTTATCGTAAAAATAATAATTGGCCGCTAACTTATCGTTGCCTGTCCACACGATAAACTTATCCTCTGCATCATTGTTTCCGTAAATCTGAACCTCGTATCCTTTAAATTTATCTTCCATCTTTTTATATTCATCCTCTGTCTCTTTGTCCAGGAAATGCCGGTCTTCCTTCCAGGAAGTATAAGTAGCCATCGTTAATACTTTTCTCTTTTTAGAATAGTTCAGCCCGTCAACATCATAATCAGGATTGCTGTAGATTTCCTTTGCTTCTTTTTTTGCGGCGAGGTCGTATTCTACAATAGCGTCTTTGTCTCTGCCCAGGTTGCTGGACACGTAAATATTCTTATTATCAAAATCAAAAAAATGTATTCCG
>JBBSPT010000481.1:0-2294 GCA_038258515.1 Chitinophagales bacterium
AATTTGAAACGGATGTTTCCAAAGAGGTCGCGCTGCAGAAAACCAAGGATGCCGTTGACAAAGCCAAAATTGATCTTCCAACGGATCTTACTGAAGAACCGAACGTACAGGAGATAAACTTCAGTGAATTTCCGATCATGTTTGTAAACCTCAGCGGCAGTTATGATATGATGCAACTGAAAAAATTTGCTGATGATGCGAAAGACGAACTCGAAGATTTAGCGCAGATTACCCGGGTTGATATTGTAGGTGCACCTGAAAGAGAATTCCAGATCAATGTTGACAATTACAAAATGCAAAGCGCCAACGTGACTTTTGATGACATTGCAGGGGCAGTTGCACGGGAAAATGTCGATATCTCCGGCGGATTGCTCGATGTAGGTAACATGAAAAGAAATTTGCAGTTGAAAGGGCAGTTTAAAAATGAATTCGACATTTCGAAGATCATTGTGAGAAACACAGGAGGTCAGCCTATTTATTTAAAAGACATAGCAACGATAAAGGATACAGTAAAAACTGCGGAAAGCTATGCGCGGCTGAATGGTAAAAATGTTGTAACGCTCAACGTCATCAAGAGGCAGGGAGAAAACTTGATAGAGACTTCTGATAATGTAAAGACCGCTGTGAAAGAGATGAAGGGAACAATCTTCCCTGAAAATCTTGACGTTGTAATTACGGGTGATCGAAGCCAGGCCACAAGAACATCATTCAATGATCTTGTAAATTCTATTGTAATCGGATTTATTTTAGTGCTGCTTATCCTCATGTTTTTCATGGGTGTCACCAATGCATTTTTCGTTGCATTATCGGTACCGCTGAGTATGTTTGTTGCTTTTCTTTTTCTTCCGGCGGCTAATCTGATAACCGGCACTGACGTGACTTTGAACTTCATGGTACTCTTTGCTCTCCTTTTCGGACTGGGAATTATCGTGGATGATGCGATTGTAGTTATCGAAAATACACACCGGATTTTTGTTCAGAATAAAGGGAAACTTTCAACGCTCGAGTCTGCAAAAATAGCGGCGGGCGAAATATTTATCCCTGTACTTTCCGGAACACTCACGACGCTTGCTCCTTTCTTTCCTCTTCTTTTCTGGCCAGGGATCATCGGAAAATTTATGATTTACCTGCCTACGATGTTGATCTTTACTTTGACAGCATCGCTCATCGTGGCATTTTTGATGAACCCTGTTTTTGCCGTTGACTTTATGAATCACCCGGATGAAGACGAAACGAAAAGAAAATCTGATGTCTTCAGGAAGCGAGCCTTTTTGGTGCCCTTAATAGCAGGGATTCTATTCGACATCTTTGGCGTGCCGTTCGTCGGAAACATTCTAATCCTTTTGTCAATACTGGTGGTATTGAATACTTACGTGTTTGAAGGAGTCATTCACAGTTTCCAAAATAAAGTATTACCCGCTATCATGGCGCGCTATGAAATACTTCTAAAATGGGCCTTGACGCGTTGGAGACCGGTTTGGCTTCTTCTCGCAACGGTTGCCCTTTTCATCATTTCAATAATCATTTTCCAGTTAAGACAGGTCCCGGTAGTTTTCTTCCCCAAGTCTGATCCAAACTTCATTTATGTTTATTTGAAGTTGCCGGTAGGAACAGATGTAGATTATACTGATTCGGTTACCAACGTGCTGGAGAAGCGGGTTACCAATGTGGTGAACGGTCCTGACGGGAAGCCGAACCCAATCGTAGAAAGTATTATCTCTAACGTAGCCATCGGTGCCTCTGACCCAAATAGCGGCGATCGTAGCGCTCAGCCAAATCTTGGTCGTGTCCAGGTTTCCTTCGTAGAGTTTCAGCACCGCAATGGAGTGTCAACCGCGCCTTATCTTGATAGTATTAGAAATGTGGTAAAAGGAGTGCCGGGAGCTGAGATCTCGGTCGCTCAGGAAGCGAGCGGACCACCTACAGAACCACCGGTAAATATTGAAATAGCAAGTGAAGATTTTGATAAACTGACTTCCACAGCAAAAAGGCTGAAGCAATATCTTGACAGCGTGCATGTTCCCGGAGTTGAAGAACTGAAGATGGATGTCGACTTAACAAACCCGGAAATTACACTGACAGTAAACCGCGAACGTGCACAAATTGAAGGGGTATCCACCGCGCAGATTGGGCAGCAAATACGGACTGCTTTATTTGGAAGGGAGGTGTCAAAAATAAAAATCGGGGAAGACGAATATAAAATTCAATTGCGGAATGAAGAGATGCAACGGAATTCTTTGTCTGATCTTTTGAATATGAAACTTGTTTTCCGGGACCAGGCAGCTGGCGGAGCA
>JBBSPT010000482.1:0-2291 GCA_038258515.1 Chitinophagales bacterium
AATTTTGTTTTACGCCCATGGCCACTTTTATCAATGTATCAATTCCCACAACATCTGCTGTCCGGAAAGTTGCAGACTTAGGCCGGCCGATCACAGGTCCGGTGAGTGCTTCAATTTCATCGATTCCCAATCCTAATTTCTCCATGATGTGAAAGATGGACATGATGCTGAAAACCCCGACACGATTGGCAATAAATGCAGGAGTGTCTTTGCAGAGCACTGTCGTTTTTCCCAGGTACAGGTCGCCATAATACATTAGAAAGTCTACAACACCCGGATCAGTAAAAGGTGTTGGAATGATTTCAAGCAGGCGTAAATATCTTGGAGGGTTAAAAAAGTGTGTACCGCAAAAATATTTTTTGAAATCTTCACTTCTGCCTTCTGCCATCAGGTGAATGGGAATTCCTGACGTGTTGGATGTAATCAGTGTGCCGGGCTTGCGGTACTTTTCCACTTCATCAAAAATCAGTTTTTTAATATCCAGTCTTTCCACCACCACCTCTATTGTCCAGTCGCAATTGGCGATGTCCTTCATGTTATCTTCAAAATTTCCGGTAGTAATATTTTTAATGACATCTTTTGTAAAAACAGGCGAAGGGTTTGATTTGAATGCGGCAGCCAGAGCTTCATTCACTATACGGTTTTTTACGACCGCTTTGTCAAGCGTCAATCCTTTTTTTGCTTCGGCTGCGGTTAACTCTTTTGGTGGAATGTCGAGCAGCAAGACCTGCACACCAACACCTGCAAAGTGGCATGCGATGCGGCTTCCCATAACGCCGCTTCCCAACACTGCAACTTTATTAATTTTTCTTTTGTGTATCATAACATTATAGTTAGTTAAACAACTATTGAATGTGAAATTAAGCTATTTTAAAACAGAGTTTTTAATTACGGCAGTTGGTAAAATCAATCACGACAAAGGTTTAGAATGCAGGAACCCTGCCAAATAAAGTGAAGAATTTTTTTGATAATAAAGAGTAAGAAGCCATGGAACTCGCTGCCGCATTAAGAACTTTTAGTACGAGTGAAATTCGCAAATCAGGAGCATATTATGTTAGCATCCGATCTCAGCTCACGCCACTTCCATTTTCAATCACGGAATCCGGAGCGATAAAAAATAGCTTGCCTTCTTTATCCTCCGCCATCAAAATCATGCCGTTGCTTTCAATGCCTCTCATTTTTCTCGGCGCAAGATTAGCAACCACAACGACCTGCTTTTGAATAATTTCCTCGGGGGAAAAATGCTGCGCTATTCCAGAAACAATTGTGCGGGTCTCAAATCCCAAATCAATTTCAAGCCTCAAAAGCTTATCTGCTTTTTCAACTTTTTCCGCCGAAATAATTGTTCCAACTTTCAAATCGAGTTTTGAAAAATCGTCATAAACGATCCGGGGCTTCAAAAATTCTTTTTCTTCCTGTTCCATTGTAGTATTGATGGGTTCAATTGTATTCACATTACTTTCCGGGCTTTTAATTTCTTTTGATGAGATGTTTGCCTGTACTGTAACTTCTTTATTCGCCGCGCTGCTTTCATGCAGTTTTTTTATCTGGGCCTCCACTTCTGCATCTTCAATCTTTCTAAACAATAGTTCGGGAGCCCGGAGACTATAGCCAGTACTCAATAATTTCATACTTCCCCCATTTTTCCAATCAAGCATTTTATCAACCACCTTCATCATATGTATCATTTTTTTGGCGGTGAATGGCAAAAACGGGTTGATGAAAACAGCGAGATTAGCGCATAGCTGTAAACAAATATGAAGGCAATTGTCGATTTTTTCCTGAGCGTCTGCAGACTCGTTACCGGATTTCAGGTTTTTCGCAATGATCCAGGGTTGTTTATCCTGCATGTACTTATTTCCTTTCCTGGCGAGGTCGATCACTTCAAACAGGGCATCGCGAAATTTGAACTGATCGAGAAAGTTGCTGATTTTTATTTTCGTCTCAGCAATTTCGCGAACAATTTGTTGATCCGCTTGATCGACTAATTTTTGATGCACAGGAGGCACTTTTCCATTGCACAACTTATGCATCAGCACTAAAGTCCTGTTCACGAAATTTCCGAACACAGCAACCAGTTCGCTGTTGTTCCTGTCCTGGAAATCTTTCCAGGTAAAATCATTGTCTTTGGTTTCTGGAGCATTCGCACAAAGCACATACCGCAGCACGTCTTGCTGACCGGGAAAATCTTTTAAATACTGATCGATCCAAATGGCCCAGTTGCGACTGGTAGAAACTTTTTGCCCTTCAATATTCAAAAATTCATTTGCCGGAACATTGTCTGGCAAGAT
>JBBSPT010000483.1:0-2274 GCA_038258515.1 Chitinophagales bacterium
CAGCGAAGCAATCACATCAACTTCCCAATGGCTATGCCTCCAATTTTGGTGAAGAATAACAAATCCCTTGCTTTCAAGATAATCTATCGCCATTTTCTCACCCACCTTACCAGTCGCGTTATGATGTGCCATTTTTTGTTTTGATAAATTTGAGTAGACCTCTTTTCCCGTCAAACGATGTTAAGCCTATGCATTTATTTCAAGGGAGCACTAAACTCCCCGTTTGTAATGACTATACTATCGGTTCCGAAGCCTTGCTGATTCCTGATCGTCCCACTAAAACTGCCCTGCACATCACGGCCATCTACTCCCTTTACAACAATTGTGAATGAGGGCTGCGTGGATGTATTAACTGACCATATTCCACCGGCAGCATCGTGGTAATCGAAGTATGTCTGTGCGGCGCTTGTGTCAGTATAAATTCCGGGGAAAACCGCTGTAGCATTGTTAACGCCAAAGTCGATTTTCTCAATTGAATTTACAATCGTATCGATGCCACTGATATCAAGCCCAGGTACCCCCGAACCTCCTGGAATGTTGCTGTTTGTAGCCATGGCGCTGTCACTAAAATTTTTGAAGATTCCATCGAAAAAACCAGTCAAAAAATATGTTGGAGGAATCCCAGGCACTATTGCCACAGAGAAAGTACAGCTTCCTCCGAATCCATTTAGGGCAGTCAAGGTGAAATTGGAAGTATCTAATGAAGCCGGTATCCCTTCGCCAACAAGTACTACTGACTGTAGACCTGTGGTAGTAAACGCATCCACCTTGCTAAAACTGATTCCATTTACTGCGTCCGTGCTGATCCAATAAGGACCGGCAATTTGAACATCAACCATTATTGTCACGGTGTTCAAATCCGTAAGAGCAGTGTCCACAACGTATCTGCCTGACACAACTGCGCCTGTACAACTGTCACCGTTGCCCAAAGAATATTCAGCCAACACGAGCGGAACCTCAACGGTTTTTGAGCAAGCAGAAAAAATGAGAGAGAAAATGACAACAAAGACAGAAAGGTTTTTCATAAAGAAGTAACGCATCGGGCTGCAGTTATAATATAAGTACATACAAAAGGCAGCCAAAGATAATTATTACTTGCAACCCATATCAAAGCCGCGAATTACGGTAAGTTATAAAAGGGATTTGTTAGCAATTTCGGGTCCGAATTTTGAGCACGCAGAGTTTTTGCGAATGACCTTTCGATCCCGCAAAAACGATGTTCGCGGGGAGAATTTATTCACCGTTAAAACAAATCTTAATTTTATCGCTTAAACTAAAGTTGTTAATCATGAAAGCAAAACTTATCCATTGCCTTTACATTTCATTTTTTTGTCTTTATTCGCTTGGATGCGCTGCCGAAACAGTCAGTGAATCTCAGCAACAGCACCCGCTTAAAATGCCACCTGTTGAAGCCGGCAAAGCAAACACAGATTACAAACCAGCCTTTCAGGGGCAGACAAGGATTGCCGGGGTAAAAACCAAAACTCCATACAAAGCAGAAAAGATTGCAGAAAAGCTCGGAAGACCATGGGCTGTTGTGCCCATGCCCGACGGACGTTTGATGATAACAGACAAATCCGGTTTTATGCAAATATTTGAAAACGATGGCAAGTTTGTAAAAAAGATTACCGGCTTCCCTGTAGTGGTTAACGAGGGTCAGGTTGGACTCCTGGATGTTGCTTTCGACCCATCATTCGCGACAAACAAAATGATCTATTGGTCCTATGCGGAGAAGAGCGGAGATGGCAACCTGATGGCTGTAGCCAAAGGGAAACTAAATGAACCGAAATCAATGGTGGAAAATCCTGTTGTGATTTTTCGCGCCACGCCTGCATTAAACAGCAACCTTCATATGGGTTCCCGACTGATATTTGATAAAGACGGAAATCTCTTTGTAAGCACTGGCGAACGATCCATCCTCGAAGGGAGAAAGCAGGCCCAATTGCTAAGCGCCGGTCTGGGGAAAATTTTTAAGATCACCAAAGACGGGAAACCTGCACCAGGAAATCCTTTCATCAACCAGAAAGATGCGATGCCCGAAATATTCGCTTATGGAGTGCGCAATCCGCAGGGACTGGATATTAATCCCGTTACCGGTGAATTGTGGGAATCTGAACTTGCCCCCAGGGGCGGCGACGAAGTGAATATTATCAGGGCCGGAAAAAATTATGGCTGGCCTGTCATTACCTACGGCATTGAATACGCAGGTCCGAAAGTAGGCGAAGGCATACAACAAAAACCTGGAATGGAGCAACCGGTTTATTATTGGGATCC
>JBBSPT010000484.1:0-2250 GCA_038258515.1 Chitinophagales bacterium
CCTTGTACACCGGCGCCGAACAGACGACCGGCGATTACATTCTCTTTACCGATGCAGATGTAGTTTTTAAAAAAAATACTTTGAGAAAAGCAATTGATTACACGCTGGATAGTGACCTGGATCATTTGACTATTCTTCCGGGTATTTTAACTGCTTACCCCGTACTGAAAAGCGTTTTGCTGACCTTTGTAATTATTCTCTCGGCCTTCAAAAGGCCGTGGGCTGCGAAAAGAAAAACATCGGATGCATCCATGGGAGTCGGCGCTTTTAACCTGGTAAAAAGAGAAATTTATAATAGAGCCGGAACGCACAAAGCAATAGCCATGAGGCCCGATGATGACCTGGAGCTCGCCGCGGCTATTAAGGCTTCGGGAGGATCAGCCGATGTTTTATATGGAATAGAAGAAATAGAACTGGAGTGGTACACCAATGTGAAAGGATTTATACATGGGTTGATGAAAAACATTTTTTCAGGATTTAAATACAATGCAATTTTTGCAGTAGGAGGCGCCCTGGGAATCCTGATGTCATTTGTATTGCCTCTGCCGGTGATGATGATTTTTGGTAACAATTTCGAAAGGATCCTGGCAATTATTGTCCTTTTAGCCCAGCTCATACTGTATGCAAAAATGCCAGGAGCAGGTGGAAAAATGTCGTACGGAATCTTGTGTTTTTATGCAGGTCTCATCATAGTTTACGTGATTATAAGAGCAACGATTATCAATCTTTCAAATGGGGGAATTTATTGGCGTGAAACTTTCTATCCTCTCAGCGAACTGCGCAAACACAAATAATGGAAGCAGCAGATATGGCCTGAACTAATCAGATTGGGAAAATTTGGGGAAAAAATTACATTTTTTCGAGGAAAACACTGCTTAAATTGCGCATGTAGAATGTGTACTATAGTTGAATTTGGCAGTTTACACATGATCTGCCCATGTTTTTTGTTGGAGTAATTATTGTAACTTGAAATTTATGAAAAAGATTTTAGTTGTGGACGATGATAAGGATATCTTAAATATCCTGAATTTAGTTTTGCAGATGAACGGATTCGAAGTGATGGTGACAGCCAGGGGTGAAGAAGCTCTGTCAAAGTCCGTCAATTTTTCGCCTGAACTTGTCTTACTCGATGTTTTTCTTTCCGGAAGCGATGGGAGAGACATTTGTAACGTTCTGAAACGTAATCCAAAAACCAAAAATATTCCCGTAGTGATGTTCTCAGCCCATTCTAACATGCAGGATGTCCTAAAAGTCTGCGACGCCGACGATTTCATTTCCAAACCTTTCAATATTAGCGAACTCATCGGAAAAATAAATGCACATACTTCTGTCCGCGATTAAAAATAATTCCCATCTTTAATAAAACGCCTCTACATTCATTTTTCCAGTAAATCTTAAGTTCACGGCGAAACATTCACGCTGGAGCGGTACGAATGTTATGCAGGAAAACGATTAAATCTAAATCAAATTATGAAAAGAATTGCCCTTGACATGGACGGTGTCCTGGCGGACGTGTACAACCATTTCATAAAGATGCATTTCGAAGAGACGGGTGAGTCGTTGACAATTGAAGCCTTAGAGGGCAAAACCGAATTGGAAGCTTTCCCCCACATCAGGAAGCATGTAAATTCAACAGGATTTTTTAGAGATCTTAAGTTGATTCCCGGCTGCCAGCAGTATGTAGAACAACTGAACCAGCAATACGAACTGTTCATCGTATCCGCAGCAACCGAGTTTCCTCTAAGTCTTTCTGAAAAGCAAATTTGGTTGAATAAATATTTTCCGTTCCTCACGTGGCGTCAAATGGTATTTTGCGGATCCAAAGAAATCATTCGTGCTGATATTATGATTGACGACCATTTCAAGAATCTTGATTACTTCCCGGGTGAAACGATTTTGTTTACACAGCCACATAACAAGTTTGCAGATGCCGGCAGACATCGCCGTGTAACTCACTGGGAAGAAGTGGGACAAATTCTTTTGTAAATAAAGGGAAAGAGAAGAAGTATAGTGAGATTTATCAGGATTCACGAGTGATGTTCTCTGAAGCTGCTATTTAACATAATATAAATTATAGGACTATTGTTTATATAAAACGAACTATGAAGGATCAATGATTAGTACATAGCTTAAACCCATTTAACAGCACAAAGACGCTGACCGATTCAATTCTTTTTAAGGGCCCGAACGGCTTTAAAATTTTGCAACGAATTCTAGGTCTCGCAAACACGCGAACAAATCGGGTTAGAA
>JBBSPT010000485.1:0-2242 GCA_038258515.1 Chitinophagales bacterium
AAAATAAAGAGGCAGTTGACATGTCTGACTTCCAGGATGCCATTGACAGGGTGATCGGCGGGCTGGAAAAGAAGAATAAAATTATTCTGCCCGAAGAGAAGGAAATCATCGCTTACCATGAAGCTGGCCATGCTATTTGCGGATGGTTTCTCGAGCATGCTTATCCGCTGCTGAAAGTGACGATAGTGCCGAGAGGCACTGCTGCTCTGGGTTATGCTCAATACACTCCGAAAGAACAATACCTGTACAATACTGACCAGCTAACGGACCAGATTTGTATGACGCTTGGAGGCCGCGCTGCCGAGACGATATTTTTTGGAAAAATATCTACCGGTGCAAGTAACGACCTTCAGCAGATTACGAAAATGGCTTACGCGATGGTAACGGTTTATGGGATGAATGACAAAGTGGGGAATGTGAGCTATTACGATCCCACGCAGGAAAATACTTTTACCAAACCCTTCAGTGAAGAAACCGGAAAAATGATCGATGAGGAAGTTCGAACTCTTGTAGAGGTAGCCTTTGAGAGAACCAAGGCTTTACTGACGGAAAAAAAGCACGAAGTGGAGTTAGTTGCAAAAGAGTTGTTGAAAAGAGAGGTGCTGTTTCAAAGTGATGTAGAGGCACTGATTGGAAAGCGACCTTATGAAGATAAGAAAGCACTCGACTTTGTGGATAATCCAAAAGAGGCTGTAATTGAGCCTCCAATGGGAAACGTAATTAGTTGATCGTAATTCCTAAGATTAATTAAATGAAGGTATCCGCGTCAAAAGAAAAAATCTTAAAAAAAATACGAGAGGCACTGAGTAATCCGGTGCCTTTACCTTTTCCGAAAAGCGAAGGAACAAACTCAATATTCCCCCGACAGGAGGAAGAGCTCGAAATTATTTTTGCAGGTGAGTTCACCAGGTTGCTTGGCAAATTTGCTTTCTGCTTTAATGAAGTAGATCTGAAACTTCAGATCCAAAATTTAATCGTGGAAAGAAAATGGAGCAACGTGTATTGCCTGGAGGAAAAGCTTTTGGAAATTTTCGGCGGAACGCACATCGTTAACAGAGAAACTACTCTCGCGGCCTGCGACGCCTCTATTACTACTTGCGAATATCTTGTTGCCCGGACGGGATCAATGGTCCTTTCCTCTGCGCAGCAAAGTGGAAGAACTGTAAGCGTGTATGCCCCGGTTCATATCTGCGTGGCTTATATCGATCAGTTAGTGTTTGATACGAAAGATGCGATAAGGCTTCTGAAAGAAAAATATGGAAACAGTTTCCCCTCGTATGTAGCGTTTGCAGCAGGGCCAAGCCGGACAGCCGATATTGAAAAAACTTTGGTTGTAGGCGTCCATGGTCCTAAGGAAGTTTATGTATTTTTAATAGACAAGCCGGTCAGTCTGTAGCGAGCGGTTTTATAAATTCGCAGGCCAACTGAAATCACGCAAATTTTTATGCTTTTTTCCCGGTAATTCTATTTCTATCTTTTTTGAGAATTCTGGAATTTCAAAAGGCTGTGGAATTGCAAACCAAATTCTAATTCCTGTTACCACTCATGCAAGTCGAACCCGGTAAAAAAATTTATTTTCTTTCTGACTTTCACCTCGGCGCTCCTGACCATGTCTCCAGCCTTATAAGAGAAAAACGCATCGTAAAATTTTTAGAACAAATAAAAAATGACGCGGCGTTTGTTTTTTTATTGGGCGACATGTTTGACTTTTGGTATGAATATAACACTGTAGTTCCAAAAGGTTTTGTAAGGATATTAGGTAAACTTGCAGAGCTGTCAGACAGCGGTATCATCATAAAGTTTTTTGTGGGGAATCACGATATGTGGATGGATGGATATTTTGAAAAGGAATTGGGCATTGACGTTTTTCATGATCCGGAGAAGTTCGAATTCAACAACAGGAAATTTTTCATTGGTCATGGCGATGGACTCGGGCCCAATGATCATCGTTATAAATTTATCAAGAAGGTTTTCAGAAATAAATTTTCCCAGTGGCTTTTCGGAGTGCTGCATCCCGGGGCGGGCATGGGTTTGGCAAATTATATGAGCCGTAAAAGCCGTGCTGCAACAGGAAAAACAGATGAGCACTTTTTAGGAGAGGACCGTGAGTGGCTGATAATTTTTTCAAAGGAGACTCTGGCAAAGGAGCATTTTGATTTTTTCATTTTTGGTCACCGGCATTTGCCCCTGGATGTACCGTTGGGCAAAGGAAGCAGATATATTAATCTTGGAGACTGGATAA
>JBBSPT010000486.1:0-2241 GCA_038258515.1 Chitinophagales bacterium
TGAACTAATTGTGCCGCATTGCTTTTATTTGTGTATTAAATAAAATTTAACGCCCCGGCACTTCGCCGGGGTTTTTTATGTTATGAAGAAAATTGAAATTTCCACAACCAGCAAAAAGTTATTGGCAGATGTGTTTACACCTGTCGGTATTTATCTAAGACTTCGCGACAGGTTTCGTGACACGATTCTTTTGGAGAGTAGTGACTTTCACGTAAGTGAGAACAGCTTTTCCTTTATCGGTATCAATGCAATTGCTGGCATTGAAATCAGGAACATCGACGAGATAGAATACAAATTCCCGGCTGAATCGCCGAAGAAGGTAAAGATAAAAAACCCATCTGCAATTGCTGATGAACTGTGGGATTTCATGCAGCAATTTAGCATTGTCCCGGCGGCTGCGCCAGCAAACATGGCGCAAGGTTTATTCGGCTATACTACCTATGAGGGGGTACAATTCTATGAAACGATCAGGTTTAATAATGGCCTGACAAATGGTATAAAGGAAGAACCGGCAATTCCTTTGGTTCGCTATCGTCTATACCAATATGTAATTGTAATCAATCATTTTAAAGATGAATTGTTCATTTGTGAAAACCAGGTAAATGGAATTGAAAGCGAACTTGCAGTCGTGGAAAGCCTGATTAAAAGTAAAGACGTCCCGACTTATCCGTTTTCTATGAAAGAGAATGAACGGTCAAATCTAACGGATGACCAATACACTGAAAACGTAAAGAAGGGAATCGCAGCCTGCGAGAGAGGCGATGTTTTCCAGGTGGTGCTGAGCCGCAAGTTTACGCAAGGTTTCCTGGGAGATGAATTTAACGTTTACCGGGCTTTGAGAAATATTAATCCAAGTCCTTACTTGTTTTATTTTGATTATGGTGACTATCGCCTCTTTGGGAGCAGCCCCGAAGCACAGCTTATTGTAAAAAATAATGTTGCGATCATGCATCCGATTGCAGGAACTTTCAGGAGGACCGGGGATGACGTCACCGATGAAGGACTTGCCGAAAAACTCTCGAATGATCCGAAAGAAACGGCTGAACACACCATGCTTGTTGATCTTGCAAGAAATGATTTAAGTCGGTTGTGCAGCGATGTGACTGTGACGAGGTTCAGCGAAATACAATATTTCTCACACGTGATCCATCTCGTGAGTGAAGTAAAAGGCAACGTAAAACAAGGCGCTAACCCATTTGAATTGCTGGGAGTTACTTTTCCTGCGGGAACACTAAGCGGCGCTCCAAAGTTCAAGGCCATGGAGATTATAGACGGGGTCGAGAAAGATGCCAGAAGCTTTTATGGTGGATGCATTGGGTTTGTTGGATTTGATGGGAGCATCAATCATGCTATTATGATCAGGACTTTTCTCAGCAAAGGAAATAATCTGTTTTACCGTGCCGGTGCGGGAATCGTAGCCGCTTCGAATCCCGATAGCGAGCTACAGGAAGTCACGAATAAATTAAATGCTTTAACGACAGCAATTAGATCAGCTGAAAATATTTAAGAATGAAAATTTTGATTTTTGATAATTACGATTCTTTCACTTACAACCTGGTTCATGTTGTCGAAAAAATAATTCATGAAAAAGTGGATGTGTTTCGCAACGATAAGATTTTATTGGAAGAAATAAAAAAGTACGACAAAATCATTATTTCGCCGGGTCCCGGTCTACCAGTTGAATCAGGGATTTTGCTTCCGTTGCTGAAAGAATATGCTGCTACAAAATCCATCCTTGGTGTGTGCCTTGGTCACCAGGCAATCGGCGAAACTTTTGGTGGCAGCCTAATTAATTTAAGTACCGTCTATCATGGTGTGGCAACAAAAATTCATGTGAAACAGAAAAGAACGCAGGCTAAAAACGATGTCTTTAAAGATCTTCCTTCCGAACTCGAAGTTGGTCGCTATCATTCCTGGATAGTAAGTAAAGAAAATTTTCCATCTGAATTGGAAATTACTGCTGAGGACGAGAATGGCTACATAATGGCATTGCGTCACAAGAAATTTGATGTCCAGGGAGTTCAGTTTCATCCCGAGAGTGTGCTGACTCCCCAAGGTGAAAAAATCATGCGAAACTGGCTTTCAGATACTGTCAATCATTCATAGAATCGAATTGCGCTGCATTCGAAAAAATACAAAAATGGAGACTGATGTTCACTTCCCACAAACTTGATTTAATGAAATGAAAAAGATACTGCTACATTTATTTGAACACAAAACTCTGGAGAGGGCAGCAGCCAA
>JBBSPT010000487.1:0-2237 GCA_038258515.1 Chitinophagales bacterium
AACTCACGTAAAATCTGGACAATAATAAGAAAATGAATTTTAAGAAAAAATTCTGACGGAGTTTATTTATTTAAACTTTTTTCTGTTTAATCTTTTGGCTAAATTCCAAAGGCTTCTTTCAACTTGGAATACCCAGATTTGCTCAGAGGTAGCTGAGTACCGGTATTTAACAAGACCAGGTGGCTATCTTTTTCATAGGGTTCAATCCGCGTTATGCGTTGCGTGTTAACAATGTATGACCTATGTATCCTTACAAATTGAAACTGAGCCATGGACTGCTCAAATAAACTCATGGTTTTCTTTTTGAGAAACGTACCGTCGGCAGTGAAGATCTTCACGTAATCATCTGCTGCTTCGAGGTAGTGAATTTGATTTACGGGAATGATTTTTATTTTACCGCCATTTTTAACCACAACCCTGCTTTGCTGGGAAGGAGATTTGGCTGCCGTTTCTATGACACTGTCGATCGAATTTAGATTTGTTTGGTTCGAAACTTTCAGAATGGCCTTTTCGAACCGCTCCTTATTGAAAGGCTTCAACAAATAATCTAAGGCATTTGCTTCGAATGCTTTGATTGCAAATTCATCAAAGGCTGTTGTAAAAATTACTGCAGGCGGAACTTCTATTAGTTCGAGCATTTCGAAGCCGTTTATTTTCGGCATCTGGATATCGAGAAAAATCAATTCCGGGTCAAATTGTTGAATAGCTTTTATCCCCTCGAATCCATCGCCGCACTCTGCCACCAATTCCATTTCCCCGTGCGATTGCAGGTATTCCTTTACGATCATTCTTGCCAGCGGCTCGTCGTCAATTATAATGACTTTCATGATATTTGGGGTATTAAAATAGTTGTATTAAACCGGATTCCTTCATGTGATGTTTTTAGCAAGTCATGCCGGGCAAACAGGAGGAACAATCTTCTCCGAACTGAGGATAAACCAAAGCCCGTTCCTTTGAGTGATTGAGATGTCTCCGGATCAAATGGATTCGTTACAGAAATTTTCAAAAAAGCATCCTGTTGTTTTGCCTCAATTTCAATCAACACATCAGCAGTCGTATCGTAAAGGCCAAATTTTATTGCATTTTCCACGAGGGGCTGTAATAACAATGTGGGCAATTTTAGATTAAGTATATCCTCAGCGCACCTGATGCTCGTATTAAGCCTGTGGCCAAATCTCACTTTTTCTATTTCAAGATACAATTGCAGGTACTCGACTTCTTCGACCAATGAATTCCACTGTTGATCTTCTTTTTTGATTGTACCCCGCAAAAAATCACTAAGCTGTTGAATCATGTGTCTTGCACGATCGGGCTGAGTTCCTGTAAGAGCGCTTATGGAATTCAAACTATTAAACAAAAAATGAGGTTGTAATTGTTGACGCAATTTAAACAACTCCGCTTCCCTTGTGAGGCGCTCTACATCTGCTTTTCGATCGCTGATTGCCTGCTCCTCTTCCTGGGTAAACAACAGCAGTGTCATCGTAGAAAATGATCCTATAAGTAAAAATAAAATACCAAAACGAATTCCTCCTGTTTGGTCGAAGGAGCGCCAGTAAAGGTCATCATCCTTAAAAAGAAAAAGCAAAACACCTTTTGCAATGAAAAAACAGATTAGAGCGAGGACAAAACTAACAGTTAATATATACCAATATTTTTCACGCCGTGGAAGATAGAACCTCATATTGTTGAAAATAAGAAGGCAACAGCCTACCAACAACAGATTATTGATTGCGGGATCAAAAACAATTTCAACTAATGGTAAATCGTAGTTTTCCAAAAGACTCGTGAGGATAACGGCATAGACAACGCTGATGATGATCCAAAAAATGATGGCGGAAAAAAGTAATTTATTTGCCGGTGATGTCTTCTTTTCCAAAACTTTTAGTTTAAAGGAAAACTTTTTTGCATACTGTTTTGCAAAATGTGTGAAGCTCTTTTCCTGGTGACACGAATATAGGTATCGGCCTCGTTTTCCTCGCAAATTCGGGAATACAACTCTGCTCCATCGATCAATTCACTCAATAGATGCAATTCCGAAACATCGATGAATTTCCAATGCACCGGCTTGTGCGTGTTGTTCAAAAAATTATCTTCTTCCCTGTGCCCGGTGGATCGCGCTTTTTGAAATGCGTGGAGATCATCCTCTGCAAATACCAATCGAAGTTGTTCGTCAAACTGCGGCGTGTGCGACCCGTCACCACAAACTATTTGATAAACCAATTTAGCGAGGTACCAAT
>JBBSPT010000488.1:0-2234 GCA_038258515.1 Chitinophagales bacterium
ATTTCTCGCCGCCTGGTTTGGCGGAACAGAAGAGAAAAATGATGATGTGGGCATCTGGATGACGAAAGGAAAACCAGGTAAATGGGGTAAAACATTTGAGGTGGCAAAAATTAAAAGTGATGCGCATTGGAACCCCGTTTTATACAGCACCCCGGATAATAAGACCTTTCTTTTTTTCAAAGTAGGAAAAGAGATCCCTCAATGGCAAACATGGGTAAAGATTTCTAATGACGAAGGCGAAACATGGTCTGAGGCAAGAGAGCTGGTTAAGGGCGATCATGGTGGCAGAGGGCCGGTGCGAAATAAAATCATTGTACTGTTGGATGGAACCTGGCTTGCGGGGGCATCCAATGAACAGGGATTATGGAATGTTTTTTTTGACCGCAGTGAAGACCATGGCTCAACATGGCAGGCAACGCCATACCTGCAACTTGATCGCAATGAAATAAAGGGGAAAGGCATTATTCAGCCTACATTGTGGGAATCTGCTCCGGGGCAGGTGCATGCGCTTCTTCGCAGTACATCTGGTTTTGTGTGCAGGAGCGATTCCAAAGATTACGGCAAAACGTGGTCGCCAGTTTATAAAACATCTTTACCTAATCCTAACAGCGGGATTGATGTTGCTAAGCTGGATGACGGAACGCTTGTATTGGCATATAATCCCACTGGCAAAGACTGGGGTTCGAGGGGCAAACTTGCACTGGCAATTTCTTTTGACAATGGAAAAACGTGGCCTAAGAAGATTGATTTGGAAAACGGAAATATTAAAGACGAATATTCTTATCCTGCCATCATAGCTTTTAATGATAGCATAGCAGTAACCTATACATGGAACCGGAAAAAGATTGCGTTCTGGATGGCGACGAAAGATTGGGTTATAAACAATGCAGCTTCATTTTAATCACTAATGATGGCGAGACAATATTGAAAAAAAATAAATTACCTCCTAAGTCTGCCCGCCGTCATTTATAAATATTCTGATTGATTTTTCCAGGAGTAAGATGAACGTTTACGACAGTTTCAACAAAGGCATCAAATCCTTGAGTTATAATGTTATCACCGGGCCATAGAGCGTTCACTTTTTTTGCCGTCACATCGTAAAAAGAAGTGTAGAGTGTTCCGAAATTTTTCTCATAGTTAAAATTGTAAAGTGGTGGTTGCAAGAACTTCCTTGTTACCGACTGTTCATTTTCTCTCGGATTAATATAAATCTGTTCCAGCAAGTTTTTTCGTTCACTGGTTGCAGTAAGCGTCGCATAGGTCTGCCAGTCAATTTCCTCCTGGTGATTGGTAGCTATCGGTGATGATAACACCACTACAGGCTTATCGGGTGCCAGGTAAACGGTAGCAAATCTGCCATCACCGTCTATGACAGTAACATTATACGACATGTGGGTAGGAATGTATTCGAGTTTTTTTACCGCTTCCTCTGTTGTAGTGCACGTTTCCAGAATGTAACGAAGCACCAGCGGAATACCAAAGCCATCACCAATTGTATTTCTTCCTCCAAAAGAAAGAGATGCCGCGAGGCCATCGCTGTTCATCCCGTCGAGTAGTCCCCAGTTGCAATCGCTGATGCCGATGACGGGCTTCAGCCAACTTGTATAAAGCATCACTCCCTCGAATAATGAAGGACTGTAATCATAATTTCTTACAAGAAAAGTGGTGTCACGATTCCATGCCATTTGAGAACAACCGGACATATAGGGCGGCGGACAATACATACTGAGAAAGCGAGCTTCCAGGTCAGTACCTCCGGCAAGATTGATGAGGGTTTCGTAAACCGGAACGAGCTCCGGCATAAACTTTTGTAAGGTGTTAGCCGAAGTAAGAAATCCTTTCCTGGCCATCACTCCTTCGGATAAAAACCATTGTTTATAAAAAGGCCATGATTTATTGAAAAGCGCCTGCCATTTTTCACCCGGGGTTTCTTCCTTTACACAATTAAGCGACAATATCATTAGTCAAACTTACAACATTTTGAAGCCGCCTATTTCGGGTATATCATTTTTGTCGGGAGCAGTCATTTCCAAAGGAACACCCTGGAATTTACCACGAATAGCATCGATCCACTTTTCTGCACGCTTCTTCAATTTGAAATCATTTGTCATCAGGCGTCCACGCAAAACGAGTATTCCAAGATCCGCACCTTCGTAGCGATAGTCGTTCTTGTCGGCAATGCGAAGAAAGAAAGCTTCATTTTTGAGTTCAATGGCACGTCGATGAGTATCCAA
>JBBSPT010000489.1:0-2222 GCA_038258515.1 Chitinophagales bacterium
CATCTGGTTCCGCTGGTCAATTTTGCCGGGAATAAAAATAGTCTGGATAGTTTTCCCTATAAAATGTCGGGATTGAAAGACGGTCTTGCTGTTGGTGGCGCTGTTGGAATTACGCTGCTGGGTTATTATTTGATAGAAAATAAACGCGATCTCACGCCGGACGAACTGGCTCACAAAACAAAAGATAAGCTCCCGTTTTTTGACCGGCCTTTTGCAGGCAATTATTCTGACAAGGCCAACAAAGACAGCTACATTCTATTTGATGCATCCTACGCGTTTCCATTTATCGCAGCGCTGATCGATGGAAAGCAGCGTTCTCATTTCGGCGCCATCAGTGTCCTATATATCGAAACGATCGCGATCACCGGATCACTGTATACATTGACGGCTGGTCTCGTTTACCGAAGCCGTCCCTTTGTTTATGGGAATAAGGCACCTCTCGAAAAGAGGCTGGACAAAGGTGGCCAACGATCTTTTTATGGAGGGCATGTTGCCTCAACGGCCGCATCAACTTTCTTTGTTGCAAAAGTTTTCCAGGACTTGCATCCCGGATCAAAACTGACACCGTACCTGTATATTGCCTCAGGCGGGCTCACTTCTCTCATGACATATTTCCGGCTGAGGTCTGGCTATCACTTCCTAAGCGATTCCTTTGTTGCAGCTGCTATTGGAGCAGCTACAGGAATCTTAATTCCCCAATTTCATAAAAGAAAAAAAGCGAATAATCTTTCATTGAGTCCTGAAGTGTTTCCCGGTGGGGCCAATGGATTTTCTTTGACGTATAAATTTTAGGATAGGAGTGTCTACCGTATTTTAGGATATGAGTGTCTACCGTATTTCCAATTGAGAATTTTAATAACTATTGCCAGGCGAAAACTTTTTCGTTTGCGAATAAAGTTTTTCAATTAACCCCATTCGAACGGATCTCCAGAAGGAATGTGGGTGATTTTGACTCCTTCGATCCGGGGCCGTAGCCATTCTGAAAGCCACTGAAGACCGGGCTCTTCGCTTACTGCATGGCCAAGGATCACCAGCGAAATTTTCTCTCCCATGAAGCGTGCATCGCGGACATATTCTGCGGTTTCCCATTCATTTATTTCACCGCAAATAACCAGGTCAGGTTTTCCTTTCATGATGGCTCCAATCTGCGACTTGCCTCCACCTGCACCGGGCAATATCGCAATGCGACTGCACTGTTGCGACACGTTACCAATAAATTTAAGGTGCTTTATACCGAGATTTTTTTTCAGGTTACTGATTATTTTGTCCAATGATAAAGAGGGAATTGAAATCAGATAGCGCTTTTCAGCATCGTAATATTTCTGCCAATTCATCGCTTCCAACACTCCCATCATTACACCATCTGGTTTGTGTGCGTGCAGGCCGTCATGAAATCTCCACACGACGATTTTGTTTTTTTCCAGCAATTGTTTCTTATGTTGATACACCTCACTGTTCTCCAGCCAATCTGTCTCGTCAAGATGATTGTAAAACGTTGGTTCATGCGCAATAATAAAATTCGCACCAGCCTTTATCGCTTTTTCAATCACTGCATCTGTGGCAAACATCGTCGTTACAATACCTGTTACTTTTTGGGAGGGATCTCCTGATTTGATAGTGTCCACTGTATTTGGAAATGGGGATCCGGGAACTGATTTTAGTATAAGATCTATGACCTGCTGAACTGTGAAATCAGCGCTGTGCGAACTCCGCATCGCAAACCCCGGTACAGGAACTCCCAGGAGCGGTGCTGCGCTAATTGCTTTCAAAACTGTGGTTACAAATTCTCTTCTCTGCCAGAATATTGCTGCCGGAGATTCATGGTTATTTTTGTTGGACATATTCATTTGTATTATGTAAATAAAAATAAGTGAAGATTAAAAAAGGGAGCGAGGTCAGAACTAAAATTTCACGGACGTTTGAAATGCTTAATTCAGATCTAACAACTTCAGGCGCATTCTTAGGTATTGCAATGCTCAGGTATAATTGCCAGACATGCGATCGTAAAAGTTTCAAAGACATTTTTTAATTTATACCCTGATGTAAATTTTACTTTTATTCATCCAGTACCCGATGCTCCAGCAGAGAAGCATAAAAGAAATAGCAAAAAGCAAAGATCCGATATATCCTCCTGCGTGAATAAATATATGATTGAAAAGCCAGGTGTACAGGCTCTCGCGGGGCGTTATGGGTATCATGAAAAAGATAGTCACTAACAACTC
>JBBSPT010000490.1:0-2213 GCA_038258515.1 Chitinophagales bacterium
TTCCATACGAGATGAAAGGAATGATGGAGAATGCTGTCCTTCCCATGTTGAAAGAAAGGTTTAAGTTACCTGCGATCTTGCACAGAACGGCTCTTACAGCCGGAATTGGAGAATCTGCTATTGCAGAATTGATTCACGAATTTGAATATTCTTTACCTGCAGAAATAAAACTTGCTTATCTCCCTAACTATGGAATGGTGCGACTGCGACTTTCCACTTCGGGCTTCGACAAAGAAGCATTAGAAAAAAAATTAGATGATCATTTTAGTAAAATGAAATCCCTGGTGAAAGAATATCTCGTAACGGATGTGGACGATACACTTCCTATGGTAATTGGAAAAATGTTGAAGGACGGGAACAAGCGCATATCAACAGCAGAAAGCTGCACGGGCGGTTACATTGCACACCTGGTAACTTCCATCCCAGGCTCATCGGATTATTTTGATGGAAGCATTGTCAGTTATTCCAATAATGTAAAAATGAAGTTGCTTGGAGTGAAAGAACACACGCTACAAATCCATGGTGCGGTAAGCGAAGAGACAGTGACTGAAATGCTGAAAGGATTGTTAGAAAAAATGGACACCGATTACGGAGTTGCAATTTCCGGCATCATGGGACCGGGCGGCGGTACCGATGAAAAGCCCGTCGGCACTGTATGGATAGCTGCCGGTGATAAAGAAAATCAGCTTCGCCAAAAGTTTAGTTTTCGCTTTAGCAGGGAGAGAAACATCGAGGTGGCAGGAATGATGGCGCTTAACCTGATGAGAAGATTTATTGTTCGAAACAATTAGATGAATGTTGAGTTTGCTTTTAGATTTTTGATGTTAACTTAGTTCGAACACCCAGGCCTCCTCCGTAAAATTTAGTTGATCAAAAAAAGAAACATAAGGATGAAACATTTATCGGTTGCAATTATCGCTTTCCTCATATCCACAGTCTGTATTTCGCAGGATAGAGTTATTGATGATGTTTATTCTGTTGCAAAAAAAGCGCTGCCGGATTTGCGCCTCAGCGTATATATCACCGCACAATCGTTAGCAGGTCCGCTGTCCACCGACGCCGGCAGAAGGGAATCCGTTTCCATGTTGCAGGCGAACGGAGTGACTAAAGTTTATCTTGAAGTGTATCGTTCCGGCCTGGTGGTTCCAAAAGATAAGCTTGTTGCTGCATCGGCATTCTACCGGCAAAACGGGTTCGAAATCACAGGCGGTATCGCCACCTATCCAGGCGATGACTTCGGAGTAACGGAGCAAGGCAAATTGGGTTGGTTTAATTTTCAAAACCAAAAAACGCAGGACGACCTTCGCAGGGTAATGGAAGACGTAGCGCCAATTTTTGATACATTCATTATCGATGATTTTTTGTGTACAAGTGATACCAGCGAGGAATCCAGGAACGCGAAGGGAAGCCGAAGCTGGTCGCAATACCGGCGGGATCTTTTTACAGGACTCAGCAGAAGTGTTTTCATCGATCCGGCAAAAAAGGCCAATCCCAATATCAAATTGATCATCAAATACCCACAGTGGTATGATCGGTTCCACTTGTTTGGTTATGATGTTGCACGTGAGCCCGCGCTTTTTGATGAGGTTTGGGTAGGCACGGAAACCAGGGGCCAATATACTCCGCGATTCGGTTATGTGCAGCCCTATGAAGGTTTTGTAAACTACCGGTGGCTGTCCACGTTGTCCGGGGATAAAATCGGCGGCGCATGGTTTGACCATATTGATTGTGAAGCCATCGATTTCATCGACCAGGCGGACCAGTCTGTTTTGGCTGGCGCGAAAGAATTGGTGCTTTTCAACTACACCAATTTTGCAATCGATGACCCAGGACATCATTTGCTCCGGCTCGAATTAGAAAACCTTGTGAAGCTTGCCAGGGCAGTGGCTTCCAACCCTGTCGTTGGTGTTGCTGGGTATAAACCGCCGAACAGCGACGCAGGAGGCGATCTTTACGTCATGGATTTTATAGGAATGTTGGGTATTCCATTGATTCCTGTTTCCACATATCCCGACAAAGCCGATGTTGTATTTCTGCCGACTCAGGCCGCAGCCGACGACGATATTTTCATTAAAATAGAAAAGTCTTTGAAAAACGGTGCACGCATTGTCGTTACCCCTGGTTTCCTGGCTGCAGCGAGAGACGGCAAAAAGCTGGCGCTATTAGCCGGCATTCAATGGCCCGTTCAGTCCGCCCCGGTATCTTCTTCGAAA
>JBBSPT010000491.1:0-2203 GCA_038258515.1 Chitinophagales bacterium
AAACAGCGTGGCTATTACCGAAAGGGAGGCTCTCGAAAAAAATGTCATCGACCTCATTGCGCTGAATGATGCTGTGCTTCTCAATGAGATTGATGGCAAAACAGTGCAGCTCAATAGCGGGTCAAAAACATTAAATACGAAGAGCGCAAAAGTCGAAAAAATTGACATGGGTTTTTTTCAAAAAATACTGGATAGGATAAGCGATCCCAACGTCGCTTACATATTAATGATGCTTGGCTTTTACGGAATTTTATTTGAGCTCTTTAATCCCGGGGCGATATTACCCGGAATTGCCGGAGTAATTTTTCTGATCTTTGCTTTTTACGCTATGAACACAATGCCGGTGAACTATGCAGGATTAGGATTGATCATTTTCGGAATAATTCTATTCCTGCTTGAAATAAAAATCATAAGCCATGGAATGTTAGCCATTGGCGGCACCGTGTCTGTTTTGTTAGGCTCGTTGATTTTATTCAGAACCAGTTCCACAGAAAATTTTGTAAACCTCTCATGGGGCGTGGTATTTGCAGTCACCGCAGTCACTTCGTTGTTCTTCTTATTTGTAGTGGGGATGGGCGTAAAAGCACAACGGGCCACTTCCGTTAGCGGTGTCGAGGTTATAATTGGCAAGAAAGGCCAAACGCTCGAAACACTTGATCCTGCAGGATCCGTGAGGGTAAATGGAGAAATCTGGAAGGCCGAGTCGCTGGCGGGAACCATCGGCGAAAACGAAAAAATTATTGTCAAAGGAATAAAAAACCTTACTTTATACGTCGAACAAAATGAACATAGTTAACTGTGTTCTTCAAAGAGTCCTTAACCATTTTCACAAAAAAATAAAAGATGCAACAACTACCATTTGCCCTTATCATCATTATTGTATTTGTCCTTTATATTCTCGCCAGTGCGATTCGAATTTTGCGTGAATACGAGCGTGGCGTCATTTTTCGTCTGGGAAGAATAATTAGCGGTGGTGTAAAAGGACCGGGACTTATTTTACTCATCCCTATCATTGACAAAATGGTAAAAGTGAGTTTAAGAACTGTAGTAATGGATGTTCCGCCTCAGGATGTGATCACCTCTGATAACGTTTCCATAAAAGTGAACGCTGTCATTTATTTCAGGGTCATTGATCCGCAGTTGGCAATTATAGAAATCGAGAACTATCTCATAGGTACTTCTCAACTCTCGCAGACCACTCTCCGGAGTGTATTAGGCCAGTCGGAACTGGATGATCTTTTATCCCAACGTGAAAAAATAAATATCCGCCTGCAGCAGATCATTGATCAGCAAACGGAACCGTGGGGCGTAAAAGTAACTCACGTGGAGGTGAAGCAAATTGATCTTCCACAGGAAATGCAGCGTGCAATGGCAAAACAGGCCGAAGCAGAAAGGGAAAGACGAAGTAAAGTTATTTCCGCGGAAGGTGAATTCCAGGCTTCTCAAAGACTCAGTGATGCAGCAAAAATTTTAAGCGAACAACCAAGCGCTCTTACACTTCGTTATCTTCAAACGCTTAGGGAAATTGCAACCGAAAATAATTCTACAACCATTTTCCCGGTGCCTATCGATATTTTAAAGCCATTCATGAAAATGCAGGAACAAGAAGAAAAAAATAAAAACATTTAATATCTCTTCTTTTTTTTCTCTTCTCAAATATTTTACAGGAAGGCATCTTTTTATTCCATTCAACAGTGGAAAAAAAAGATGTCTTTACTTTACAATGTTTTCTGCGGTTTTTGGCAGTTATTCATTCTATACGGTCGAACGAACAGTCGCTTTCTAAAAAGTTGGATTTATGAATTTTTGGAACACAATATATTTTGGGAATCCCCTGAGAGATTGGGCGATAGCGGCGGGCGTCATAATCCTGGGATTTAGTCTTATAAAGATTCTCAGATTGCCGGTGCTGAAAAGATTGAAAATCTGGACTCAAAAAACTGACAATTCGTTTGACGATTTTCTCGTCCTGGGTATTGAAACTGTCTTGATTCCTTTCTTCTACATCCTGGTTATTTATTCCTCCCTGCGATACCTCAACTTCAGCGGGAAAACTGACAAAATAATACAGGTGGCTATGCTGGTTATATTCACCTATTACGTTTTAAAGTTACTCTCATCTGCCGTACAATATTCCATTTTTACTTTTTTAGATCAACGTGAAGACAGCGAAATAAAAAAGAAACAAGCCCGCGGGCTCATA
>JBBSPT010000492.1:0-2190 GCA_038258515.1 Chitinophagales bacterium
CATAGAATCGATGACAATCCTTAAAGGTGCACCTGCTTCGGCTCTCTATGGAAGCCGTGCTAAAGACGGCGTCATCATGATCACGACCAAGACCAAAGGTAAAGGCAAGGGACTTGGCCTGTCTTATAACCTGAACTATATGAATGAGAAACCGCTGGATTATACCGACTTCCAAAAAGTGTATGGCCAGGGGGAAAACGGGGTGCGCCCAACGAGTCCTAATCCAACCTCAGGAGAATGGTCTTTCGGTGAAAAATTTGCACCGGGTTTAACTCAAACGCTGTTCAATACGCCGGGTATTCCCTATGAGCCTCAAGGCAGCAGGATTGATGAATTTTACAGGCATGCAGAAAATTTATCGAATACTGTCACGCTCGAAACGAGCGGCGAAAAGGGTGGAATTCACCTTTCGCTAAATAGCACAAATAATAACGGAATCGTTCCAAACAATACTTTCGACCGCAAAGGGATGAACCTCGGGTTCAACTATAACTTATCTGACAAATTTAATTTTGCCGGAAATGTAAATTATACGCATGAAGACAATAAGAACCCTCCGAATGTCAATAACCAGGATAATACAATTCCAACGACTTTGATGGCATTGGCTAACTCAATGCCATTATCGGTGCTTGATGCAAATAAGTATGTTCCCGGCACCGAAGACGAATATGTGTACTCCAGGTTTAAAAACAGGACTAATCCTTATTGGATACTGGCGCAGCAGTTTCATAATATAAAAAGAGACAGGATTTTCGGAAACGTATCTGCCAGGTATAATCTACTCGACTGGCTGGTGGTCCAGGGGCGTTTCGGACAGGACTATTGGTCGA
This sequence comes from Chitinophagales bacterium, assembly GCA_038258515.1. Classification (GTDB taxonomy): domain Bacteria; phylum Bacteroidota; class Bacteroidia; order Chitinophagales; family Chitinophagaceae; genus Ginsengibacter. The sequence continues at coordinate 834 of JBBSPT010000492.1, forward strand.
GGGACGAGGATGTAAATAACTTCCCAACAGGACAAGCATCCAGGGCCTCCGCCCAGGCTGGCTTTGTGAATGGAGTTTACACACAAGAATCCAGGCGCTTCAGGGAAACGAACCTCGATTTCCTCGTCACGGCGAATAAAGAGTTTGGAAATTTTGAAGCTACTCTCACAGGTGGCGGCAACCAGATGCGCAGGCGCTCGGATGTGAACAATGTGCAGGTACAAGATTTCGTGATAAGAGGATTATATACAGTGCAAAATGGCAGAGCGAAAAACCCGACTTACAATTTATCGGAGAAAGGTGTAAACTCACTTTATAGTTCTGGCGAAATATCCTGGAAGCGGACTTTATATTTAAACGGTACAGTCAGAAACGATTGGTTCTCCACTTTGTCCGCCGCTAACAGAAGTATTTTATATCCATCAGTTTCCGGAGCGTATGTTTTCACTGAAACGCTGAAGAATATTTCCTGGTTGAATTTTGGAAAGATAAGAGCAGGATATGCTGAAGTAGGCAGTGATGGCGATGTTTCGCCCTATTCGGATCAGTTATTCTATTCTATCAATTCAAATCTCATCAACAATCCGGCGGGTACCGCGGTAGCCATCGGCGGTAGCGGAGGTACGTTGCCAAATGCTAATCTCCGGCCAAGCCGGGTTGCTGAAACAGAAATCGGTATCGATTTGAAAATGTTCAACAACCGGGTAAATCTCGACGTGGCAGCATACAGGAAGATCACCACAGACCAGATCGTGAATGTTCAAATCTCCGACGCCTCAGGTTTTGTGAACACAAGAATCAACAGTGGAAAAAGCCGGAACATGGGCTTCGAAGTATTGCTCGACATTGTACCAGTACAAAGCAAAAATTTCAATTGGGACTTTACAGCCAATACCTCTTACAACAAAACCAAAGTGCTGACCATTCTCACCAGTGAACCAGGTGAAAAGATCACCATCGGAAGTCATCCTTTCAACGGAGAATTGAGAGATGTTGTCGGCGAGGAAATGGGACAAATTGCGGGATACGGTTATGCGAAGGATGCCAAAGGACAAAGAATTTTCCAGGCAAACGGATTACCATTAAGAACGTCTGATCTTGTATTGTTCGGGAGCGCTCTTCCAAAATGGACGGGAGGATTTTTAAACTCTTTCAGTTACAAAGGAGTGAGCCTGTCTGTTTTCATAGATTATAAGCTGGGAAACAAAATTCTTTCCGGTACGAATTTCAACTCCATCCGCGAAGGCCTTCATAAAATGACGTTGGAGGGAAGAGATGGAGGCGTTGTGGGAAAAGGAGTTGACCAAAGCGGAAACGTAAATACTACGGTCGCAGCAAACCAAACTTACTGGGAGCA
>JBBSPT010000493.1:0-2184 GCA_038258515.1 Chitinophagales bacterium
AGGATTAAAAAGTCTTGTCGCCAACATCCTGGTAAGAAACGATAATCCAAGAAATGGAAAACTGCACGAAGTAACTCCCCACTATGACCGCGACGGTAACAAGTCTTTTTTCAATCTTGTTTGGAAAACACTTTTTACCGGATTGAAAGAAACGGTAGGCATTCCCTAACGATAAATTATCACTTCATTTGAGAAAATGCTTATGAATTATTTTTCACCCGCAGAAGAATTATCTTCTGACCCTTTATAACCGCAAGATCACTATCCAGTTTTCCTGCTACGCGAATGTCGAGCGCCGCACAGGCATTTTCATAAAGAGAAATAAATGCCGGAGTTCCAACAATTGAAACAAGAGTTCCCGGATTATACTCACTAAGTTCTAACCCAACGAGCAAACCACTTAGATAATAATAATTATCCTCTTCATCATAATTTTTCAGGAGTTGATTTGTTCTGACCATGAAGGCCGCGTTCAAAAGATTAGAAGTTTTTCCCGCATGAACGCCGGCAATAACACTTTTGTTTGAACTTATTTCGTCAGTGCCGGATGGCTTTTTTACACTGGTTGACAAAATACTTTTACAGGATAGGAGGTCGAAAAATTCGCCTGTCATAAACGATTTAAAACTGATCGCCTTTTCATCTTTCACGGTGACATGTTTTGAATGCGTGCCGGGCATCAGCAATATCGGGTCATCATTTTTTTTAATTAAAGAACTGCATCCCACAACCTTTGTTTCTTCTCCGCGCATTACATCGTTGTCAGTCCTTACGCCGGAGATGACAATGAAATCATTTGAACAATCCGGAAAACGCAACGTGCTCACTGCAAGATCAGAGCCGTCAAGGTTGAAAGGAATTTTTTTATAGGGAAGTTCTTTCATCCCAATACTGGAAGAAGCCATTCCTGAAAGTACCACGGGGATGTTTCCGGAATTACCGGCTTTCCTGAGAAGAGATTTTAGATGTTCATTGAGTACAGAGAAATAGAACTCCTCGCGCTGCCGGCTTCCTGCATTTTGACGCCACAACGAATAGGTCGCTGCGATTCCCTCGCCGGATGTTTCCTCAGCAATGATATCGAGGTTCTCAGCATCCACCAATCGCAAGCGCAGGTTGCTCGTCCCCCAGTCACAGTTAATAAATTTTTTCATACTCAATCGAATGGACTTGCTTCGGCTTATTGATCCCGGATGTTATTTCGTGCTATTTATTCTCATCAAACCATTTTGCCCGCTCAGGCATATCCCGCTCAAAGCCTCCGGGAACATCAAAATTAAGAAAACCTGTTTTCTCTTTTGTACGGTTGGCAAAACTATGATTGGTCTTAGCAGCAATTCTGATGAACGCGCCTTTCTCTGCTTCAATCCATTTGTCTCCCACGAGGATCGACGTAATTCCTTCCAATACATAAAACACCTGGTCGATATCCTCGTGCTGGTGTTCACCGGGTCCTTCCGAATTGGGCTCTAACCACCACTCCGAAACGCTATACCTTTCATTCGTTTCGTTTTCATCGGCTTTGAAAATTGCGGTCATCATCCCGCAATGATATACACGACCCTGTCCGGGCTGAAGGATCAATGATTCAGTATGATTTTTTGCATGTCTCATGCTATCTTTTTCTGATGATTTTTTTTCAAGGACATCTTTTAAAAATTCCAAAATTTTTAATTCATTCAAATACCTGCGAGTTGCTTACGAACGCTATGTGCCTGCTGTCGGGCGACCAGGAATTCACATTGATTGTTCCCTGCCCGCCATATAGATAAGCAATCACTCTCGGAGCTCCACCGGAAACAGGCATTAAATTTAAAGTTACCTTTTGGTAAGAAGGATGCTCATTGGGATCGATATCATTTGCAAACGAAATATAAACCAGCCACTTCCCATCGGGCGAGATATGTGGAAACCAATTGTGGCGCTCATCAAAAGTGAGTTGTTCCGCACCAGAACCATCTGGCTTCATTCGCCATATCTGCATCGTTCCCGTAGGATTCGCATTGTAATAAATGTATTTTCCATCCGGCGAATATTCAGGTCCATCCACATGGCCTTGCATATTAGTCGTAAGAGCCGTTTCCTTACCGGTGTTAACAACCGCCCTGTACAAAATATAAATCTTAATTCCATTGCGCTGACCAACCAGGACCCCTTCCTTTCCGTTCGGCGCCCACCCATGCC
>JBBSPT010000494.1:0-2183 GCA_038258515.1 Chitinophagales bacterium
ACCGCTTAGTTTACTAAGAGGTGTAAACTGTTGTTGCGCGGTGAAGCCAAACTTCTCCATAAACTGGGTGGCGCTGATTTTACTTCCATCGGCAAGTGGAAAAAACTCCGCGAAATCTTTCACATATTCAATCGCTCTTTTATCTTCTTTGTATTGCAATCCTTCCTGGGAAAAATTTCCGAACACAACCGTTTCACCGTGATTTACCTTCCCACTGTCAGGTGGTACGAGATCAAGAGCGATCTTTAAAAAAGTCGATTTCCCGGTTCCGTTCTTTCCAACGATTCCAATCCTGGCTCCTCTTTTAAACGTGTAATCAAAGCCTCGCAGAATTACTTTATCGCCGTAAGATTTATATACTTTTTTCATCTCCAATACCTTGCCTCCCAAGCGAGTCATCTTCACCTGCAGCGAAACTTCTGCAGTCTCGTTTTTCTGGCTGACCCTTTCTTTTACTTCCTTGAAAGCATCCTGCCTGCTCTTCGACTTTGTGGTTCTTGCTTTAGGCTGTTTCCGCATCCATTCGAGTTCCTTTCTAAAAATATTCTTGTCTTTTTGAAGTTCACTTTGTTGTACCTCAAGCCTCAAAGATTTTTGCTCCAAAAAGTAATCGTAGTCGCCTGTATATACATACAGTTTTTCGTCTTCCAATTCTATTATTTCATTACAGACGGTGTCGAGGAAATAGCGATCGTGTGTTACCAGCAGTAACGTGCTTTTATTGCTTGCCAAAAAGTTTTCAAGCCATTCTATCATTTCCACATCAAGATGGTTCGTCGGCTCATCAAGTATCAGCAGGCATTTTCCTTCATGAAGTTGTGATTCTATCAACGCCTGCGCTAAGGCCACTCGTTTTCTCTGGCCGCCACTTAAATTCTTCACTGGTTCTTCGAGGTGATGAAGATTTAGCTTTCCCAATATTTGCCTGAGATCACTTTCAAAATTCCAGGCATCGGCTTCCGTGAGCGCTGACACCAGGTGGCTGATTCGATCTTCATCATGGCTCCCGCCTTCAATTAGTGTTTCATATTCCTTCACTAACTGTACTACTGGATTATCGAGGTGCAGGATGTTATCCCAGATCGATTTATCATTATTAAAAAGAGTATCCTGCTGAAGCATGATCACCTTCACATCTTTGTGAATCCATGTGCTGCCTTCATCGGCAGTATCGAGACCTGCGATGATCTTCAACAAGGTTGATTTACCTTTTCCATTTCTTGCCACAAAAGCAATCTTGTCTCCTTCCTCCACGTAAAACGAGATGTCTTTGAAAAGAGTCCTGATTCCAAATGATTTGCTCAAATTCTCTACTGACGCGTAATGCATAAATGCAAAGTTATGCCATCCTCATTTTAGCAAAAGCAGCTCGACTACAGGTGAAATTATTTGATAGAATTTCTGCGTCGTCAATGAAAAAAAGTCATCAATGCAGTAATTCATAATTTTGTAGCACTCAAGAGAATTTATGAAAAAGGAAAAGCTAAATTTAAAGATGGAAAAAGATGTTTTAATTCACCCGACAGCAGTAGTTGATGAAGGCGCTCAGATCGGCGAAGGAACACGCATTTGGCACTTTTGTCACATAATGCCTGGAGCAAAAATTGGACGAAACAGTAATCTTGGACTAAACACCTACGTCGATAATAATGTTGTTATCGGGAACGGCGTAAAAATTCAAAATAATGTTTCATTGTATAACAGTGTCACGGTAGAAGATGATGTGTTCATCGGTCCTTCTGTCACCTTCACTAATGTTCTTAATCCCAGGGCATTTATTGAGAGGAAGCACGAGTTTAAGAAAACTCTCATCCGAAAAGGAGCGTCGATCGGTGCAAATGCGACCATCATGTGTGGCATTGAAATCGGAGAATATTCAATGGTGGGTGCAGGCGCCGTTATCACTAAAAATGTACCGCCTTATATGCTCGTACTGGGAAATCCCGGGCGGGTAATAAGTAAAGTGTCCAAAGACGGAATAATTGATGAAAATCCGGCCAAAGGGTTATAGATAATCAGCGGTAAATGAAGCCTGGTAGCTTCCGAAAAAATACTGAATGCAGCATACCATTTTAATAACGGGGGGGGCGGGTTTTATAGGCTCACATCTTACAAGACTTTTTGTTACCAAATATCCCGGATATCGTATTGTGAATCTCGATAAACTCACTTATGCTGGCAAT
>JBBSPT010000495.1:0-2182 GCA_038258515.1 Chitinophagales bacterium
ATCTTCCGCCAATTCACCTGGATGAGCAGGCTTTCAAAGTGGGCGAGTGAAAACAGTAATGTTGCTTTCAACGATTTTCCTTCTAAATGGGATTATACAAAAAGGTTTGGCCTCTATAAATACGTGTTGGAAAAAGAGCAATTGCAGGGGCAAATAAATTACCTGGAGTTTGGAGTTGCTGACGGATATTCATTTAACTGGTGGATGAAACAAAACAGCGATCCCCGCTCACGATTCCATGGCTTCGATACTTTTACCGGCCTACCGGAAGATTTCGGGCCTTATAAAAAGGGAGCTTTTAATAGAGGAGAGACGCTACCTGAAATGAACGACAAAAGGGGGAGATTTTTGCAAGGGCTATTTCAGCAAACACTTCCCGGGTTTTTAAAGTCGTTTGAAAATTCCTGTCTGACTATCGTAATGCTTGACGCGGATCTATATTCTTCCACGTTATTTACGCTCACGAGCCTTGCGCCATTTTTAAAAAAAGGAGACATTATTTTCTTTGATGAATTTTCGGTGCCCACACATGAGTTCATGGCCTACTACCAGTTCATTCAGGCTTATTACTTTGATCTTGAATTGATAGGCGCATCAAATAATTATTACTTCGTGGCATTTAAGGTTAGATAAATATTTCAGTTTTCTGATTGAATCTCAAACTTTGGCTTTGAAAAAAAGCAGGTTATTCTTCGTCTGGGAATATCCGGGTCAATTTTAACTGGCTGACCGGCGCTACGATCAACGGAAATTTTTCAACAGTTACATTACTTGGTTCGAGTCCAAAACCCCGTTCTTCTCCAAGACTTGCTTCCTTGATCCAGAAGTGAAGATTCATGAGAAGCTTTTCTAAAAACGGCAGCTCATTGTCTCTGGATAAAAATTTCTCGATGACTATAAATTGAAAATCACCTACCACATTGTTGCGCTGCAAGCTTTCGTAGCGGCTTGTAATATTTACTTCCCGCCGGGCAACCATTTCTTCCACAACATGCCGGAACATTAGATTTATATGCGGGTCAATCCTGAATCCGAGCCTGAATTCAATGCGGATTATTTCATTGGGGATGATCACTTCCACAGAGTACTCCGATGTAAATGGATCATCGAGGGTGTCCACATGCACAAACCAATAAATATCTGCCCGCTTGGGTTTCTGGTTCAGTACAGAGTAAATAATTTTGTGTTCTATTTCTTTCGGATTATTTGCACTCGTTAAATAAACGAGGTGAGTAGCATATTTTGGAATGGTGGAGTCATTGCTCAGTTCCTGCAGCATTGGGAGATATTTTTCCAGCCGGACGAATTCCACATACCTGTTTTTAATTTTCCTCGCTCTGTACCAGATATACATGATTGCAAACATGACTGTGCCGATCAGGATTGTGAAATAGCCTCCATGGCTAAATTTCTGTAGAAGCGATATTAAAAAAGTGACCTCGATCGTTCCGTATACAATCAAAAACAAGTAAATAAAGATTCTTTTAAACCGGTGAATCACCATATAATTTGCAAACAAAATCGTTGTTGCAATCATTGTTACAATGATGGCAAGTCCATAAGCGGCTTCCATTCTGGAGGATGTTTGAAAATATAAAACGACCGCCACGCACCCACAAAAGATCATCGTATTTATAGCAGGAATAAAAAGCTGTCCTCTCTCCTCGGATGGATATTTAATTTTAAGCTTTGGCCAGAGATTTAGCCGCATCGATTCGCTGATCAGTGTGAATGAACCTGAGACCATGGCCTGGCTCGCAATGATAGCGGCTATTGTAGCGATAAGCACGCCAACGATCAAAAACCAGTCGGGCATCAGATCATAAAATGCGTTAACGTGCAGGGTGTCCTTAACCGAGTCTGTAATGGTAAGCCCTGTTCTGTGTGCCAAGAGATAAGAGCCCTGCCCTATGTAATTCAGGAGCAAACAAATTTTTACGAAAACCCACGAAACGCGAATGTTTCCCCGCCCACAATGCCCAAGATCGCTATACAAAGCTTCAGCCCCTGTAGTACAGAGGAAAACCGCTCCCAGCAACCAGAATCCCGAAGGATATGTTGAAAGAAAATTAATCGCGTATGCAGGATTGAATGCTTTAAAAATTGTGAGATCGTCCATTACATGTGTTGCGCCAAGAACTGCAAGCATACTGAACCAGATAAACATCACCGGTCCAAACAT
>JBBSPT010000496.1:0-2181 GCA_038258515.1 Chitinophagales bacterium
CAATCTCAGGAATCACAGTGCTTCCGGTGTTATTTCCATCAGCAATTACAAGCGCATCTTTCTTTTCCTTCCGAATCGCATCCATTGCACCGATAGCCACTTTTCTATAAACGTCTCCCGGCACAGGACCGCGGGCAGAATGCTGGTCATTCATATCTTCCCGCATGCTTGGTTCATTCACAAGGTCGAAACTAACGAGCCCGGCTGGGTCGCTTCTGTGTCGCTTGGCCCACATATTCCAGTGAAAATAAAACGCATCCTGCGCGGCCTTGTCCTTCCATAAATTAAAGGGCTCGTGAAATCCCGCATTCACGCAGTATCCTGGCGCCCGGTGAAGGTTAATACTTGCATGAAGGCCGTGTTTCTGAGCCTTTGCAATCAGTTCGTCAATTGTATCAACAGCTTTCGGATTGATTTTATAAGTGTCCTCCTCAGTAATGTTTTTTGTCCGATCAATATCGAGGTACCAGGGATATGCGATCGGAATGCGTACGAAATCAAAGCCCCAATCCCGCATCCACTTTAAATGCTCGTCCGTCGTGACTTCCCGGCGCGGCGATGGGGTAGGTGAAAAAAAATCAAGAAGATTAAAACCTCTCCAGTCTGGCAATGGGTTGACCGCCTTTCTATCAAAAGCAAATGAAGAACCCGCAGCAATGGCTGCAACTGTAAGGCCGGAATTTTTTATAAATGTGCGTCGTAGCATATCAAAAATTTAAATAAAAATAGAAATCGTGTAGAGCAGCAAGGTAAGATTTTATGATATAGAATCAACCGAGAATACGTTTTAAAAAAGCAAAAGATCTCAAAAATCTAAACTGCTTCAATCAATGTCAACAAGCGCTAAAGTCAGTTCTCTCAAGCGCTTCCTGGCAGCCTTATCGTAAGCCTGCGCATGAGCTTTGGCTTCACTGCTAACGTTAAAGTATTTTCCGGTCACGCCTTCTACCGCAGGCGAAGTAGCAAGATAAACTTCAGCGTCGGCACCGCTCTCAGCAGAACCAAGAGGTTTGATTCCTGCTTCGCGAACCATGTTAGTGTCCAGGTAAGTTCCCGGATGCATTGCATTCACAGTCACTTGCCGGCCCTTTAATTCCTCAGCCAGGTCGAATGTAAACATGATCAACGCCAGCTTGCTTTGACTGTAGGCTCGAACTCCATCAAAATCTTTTTCGAGCATGATGTCGTCAAAATTGATTGAAGATTGTCCCGCTGAACTGACGTTGACGATTCGCGATGGAGCCGCGTTTTTGATTACAGGCAACAACAAAGTTGTAAGAAGAAACGGAGCCAGATAGTTGACGGAAAATCTAAGCTCCATTCCATCCTTTCCATATCGCTTATCTGCAAAACCAGCGCCTGCATTGTTTATCAAGACATCGACCTTATCGTAACGGGATAGGACATTATTTGCCAAATCTTTCACCTCTTTCATAGAAGAAAAATCTGCGATAAAAGATTCCATATTTCTTGAATGGCATTCTTCTTCAATTTCTATCATTAACCGTTCGAGCTTTATACTGTCTCTTCCATGAAGAATCAGATGTGCGCCTTTACTCGCCAGTTTTTTTGCTGCAAGTTTTCCAATGCCATCGGTTGCCCCGGTGAGAAAAATTATAGAATCACTCATATTTTGGTCTTTTGAGAATCAGCAAATTTACCTTGTTTAATCAACTGTGGCTTCGGGGACATCACTCTAAAAAGTTTAAATAGAAATGTTTTCTTATAATTATTGCACCCTAAAAAATTTGGTGAGCCATCAACCAGCAGCAATTTCAGTATGATGTTTGATACGTTAGATGTTTGGATAAAAAAATTTCTTGTAGAACGAACGACCCCAATTCGACCGATTCGCCTTTTTTAAAAAGTCTGAGGCCACAAGTTTATTGAATAAAAAAATATTCGATCAGCACTACGTGAAAAAAAAGAAAAAATAACAATAGGTATTACCGCAGCGTCGATTGCAGCCTCCGCCGCATTGCATTTTACTAATTGGAATGAAATCATTGCATTTGCACTGAGCGGAATCACGCTTGCCATGTTAGCCAAAATTGTGGGAGACGCCACCGAACAATTAGGAAACCATTTTGGACCTGCTGCCACAGGCGTGTTGCAGTCGGCGCTCGGCAATCTTCCGGAATTATTCATCAGCATTTTTGCACTACGTGCAGGGCTTGACAA
>JBBSPT010000497.1:0-2140 GCA_038258515.1 Chitinophagales bacterium
ACCATGAAGGGCGCTATTTCGTCGATGTTAACTGTCGTCTCATCTTCCTTGCGGAGGTGGCGGGCAGGAGCGAAACCTTCAAGTCCGTAGGGCAACTGTACGATTGCACCTTTGTCATCTTTCCTTGTCACTGTGCCTTCGTGAATGCTTCCGACAGGGAATGTTTCCTCCAGGGAATTCCATGGATCTTCCTCGATCTGCTTGTGACCAAGCTGAAGTTTGCGGTTATCTTTATCAATGCTCATGATGACAACATCGATCTCGCTGCCTACTTTGGTGTATTCGTTAGGATTGTTAAACCTCTTAAGCCAACTCAGGTCGCTGATATGAATCATACCACCAATGCCGGGAGAAAGCTCAACAAATACTCCATAAGGAGTGATATTTTTAACCATACCCTGGTGCCTGCTTCCTTCAGGATAGCGTTCTTCAATCGTGTTCCATGGATCCTCTGTCATTTGTTTTATAGAAAGGCTCATCTTACGATCTTCCTTGCTAAGGGTTACGACCTTGGATTCATATTCATCGCCGAGCTTGAAGAATTCTTTTGCGTTGATAGGAGTATTAGCCCACGTAATTTCACTGACGTGAACAAGTCCTTCTACGCCGGGGAATATCTCGAGGAATGCTCCGTAATCTTCTATGTTTACCACTTTACCTTTTACAATTTCACCTTCCTTAATATTCTCTGGTAACGTATCCCATGGATGTGGTGTCAGTTGCTTCAGGCCAAGACTGATTCTTTTTTTGTCATCATCAAAATCGAGTACAACCACATTGAGTTTTTGATCGAGCTTCAGCACTTCACTCGGGTGGTTTATTCGGCCCCAGCTAATATCTGTTATGTAAAGAAGTCCGTCTAATCCTCCGAGATCAAGGAATGCCCCAAAGTCCGTGATATTTTTTATAGTGCCTTCCAATACCTGGCCCTTCTCAAGTTTTCCAATAATTTCCGCACGTTGTTGTTCAATATCGCTTTCAATAAGTGCTTTGTGAGAAACAACGGCATTCTTTATGGCTTCATTGATTTTAACCACTTTAAATTCCATTGTTTTACCAACAAACTGATCATAATCGGTAACAGGCTTCACGTCAATTTGTGAGCCGGGTAAGAAAGTCTCCATACCAAACACATCTACGATCAATCCGCCTTTCGTCTTACTGGTAACTAAACCTGTAACGATATCGCCCGTCTTGTGCATTTCAACAATCTTTTCCCAGGCTCTTGTGGTGCGGGCTTGCTTGCGGCTTAGATGGAGGTTACCATCTTTGTCTTCTTTTTCAGCAACCATCACTTCTACTTCGTCGCCAACCTTAAGATTGGGATTGTCACGAAACTCGTTCAACCCTACAAGACCATCACTTTTGAATCCAATATTAATGACGACATCTGTCTTGGTCATTCCCACGACAGTTCCGGTAACCATTTCATTGTCGTTGATTTGCTTGAAGGTTTTATCGTAGACCTCGTCATATTTTTTTCTTTCCTCTTTGTCATAGGAGGTAACATTCCTCTTATCAACACTCCAGTCAAAATCGTCATGCGCGGAAGCAAGAGCTTCTTCATGAATTTCTACTTCGGTTGGTTGGGGCTCTGTTGCAGCAGCGGTGGATTCTACATCAGGGAATTCCGGAAACGGAACGCCCTCAATTCCACCCTGTGGCATTTCTTCTATCGTTGCCCTGATCTCGGCTTCTGTGGGGGGATTTTGGTCATCAGCAGCCTGGTTTTCTTTTGAATTTTCCATATTATTTTTAACAGGTAATTTTTTTATTGCTGTAACGGATGTTGACCGTCCTGTAAATCAGCATTTAATTAAGAAAAGGTTAGAAATAAAAAACTCCCAAAACGGTTTTATTTTGGGAGTGCAAAGTTAATATAATACAGCTAAAAATATAGTGCAGTTGCAAATAAGATTATCTTCCGCGCAAGCAGGTGGCTGCTTTTCTGCACGAACGGAAGACTTGAAGACTATTGAGTGCCCTTGATCAATTGACGTGCCTTGTGCCTGCCGAGATATATCTGGAATCCAAAACTTGCGCCCAGATCACTTTGATAGGTTTCATTTCCAAAACCAACAATGCCATTGTACTTGATTAAGGCCTCAAGCCCAATATTGGATGTTACGAAATAGGCATA
>JBBSPT010000498.1:0-2136 GCA_038258515.1 Chitinophagales bacterium
TAACAAGGATCCGGCATTGTGCACAAGGTCGCTAATCTCTGCCAATGGTTGTAGAACTCCTGTAGATGTTTCTGCATGTACCAAGGCCACCAGCTTAGGTTTGGGACATTGCTCCAGCATTTTTTTGAGTTGTGCCGGTTCTGTTATTTTGCCCCACTCAGTGTCAATCTTAAAAACTTTTGCCCCACATCTTTCAGCAATATCCACCATCCTGCCTCCGAAGACACCGTTCACGCAAATAATGCATTCGTCACCGGGCTCTAATAGATTAACCAGGCAGGTTTCCATGCCTGCGCTGCCGGGCGCTGACACAACAAACGTAAGGTGGTTTTGAGTGATGAACGTTTGCTGCACCATGCTTTTCACCTCATCCATCATTTGAATAAATTCCGGGTCGAGGTGTCCGATAAGCGGAGTTGCCATGGCTTTCAACACACGAGGGTGTGCGTCTGACGGCCCCGGCCCCATTAAAATTCTTTTTGTCGGATTGAAAGTATAGTTCATTTTTTTAGTTTAAATCAATTGAGTTTTTTTGGTTCTAACGACAGATAGTATGAGTTGCCAAAATTTATTTGAGATAAAAAATTTTAATTCGGCTTTAGCCAAAACTACCTGAATTTTTGCTGCGGTGTTTAATTCCTGATATTCGATAGTATAATCGAATAATTTTAGCTACAGCAGTGACCTCAACAAACCACGATCCTAAAGATCAATATCATTTTAGTTAAGGATTTTAAGCCACATCGGAGCTGCCTTTTTATAGAAAATAAAAGCAAAAGTTCGATAGACTCCATTAAAAGTCTCCCGTGTTACGAAGGTGGCTCCGATGGAGCCGATTTTCTTTTTTTCTTATTACTTTATAAACCGGATGCTCCTGTCGGACCTTAACTAAATTGACATTGAAATAAACATTGTGACAACCTAAATAGCTGTTGGAATTCATACGAACAAATTATAGGACTCTTTCTGTCATACGGATACTTCATCCAATAATTTTAAAACAGATTGATAATTTTTACCGACAGACTCAGACAAAGCCATTTCACATGTACGCGATGATGAATAGTAACCATCATAAGTTTTTGTATTTACCTCAGCAGCTTCCCTTTTAGTGGCTGATGCTGTAAGCTCCGGATAAAGCATTCCCCTATCGCCCGCCATGCCACAGCATTTCGCGAAGTAAGGAATTTCTGCTTGTTCTGCGCAAGCATTCCCGATTGCCCGCAGCTTGTTCATGGAATTCATTTTATAAACTGAACAAACAGGATGAAAAACGATCGATTTTTTCTGTGCTGAAATGTTCAAACGTGGTAATACTTTGTCGGCAGCAAAATCAATTACATCCACGAAAGTCATTTTATCATACCTGCTCTTATTGATTTCGGTAAGATAGTTAGGATAGGAAGTAATAGTTTGAGTACAGCTGGTTACATCCAATACAACCGGTAAAATGCCTTCCTCCGAATGCTGCCATAATTTGTCAATCGTAGCGTTGGCCGTTATACGAAACGCATCTGCATAACCTTTCGAAGAAAAGATTTGTCCGCAACAGGTGCCTTTGATATTCCCTGGAATGATCACATCAATCTTTGCTTTTTTGCAAACAGATAGAAAGACATCCTGGGTTTCTCCACCCATCATTCTTGAAATGCATGTGACAAAATAAACGACCTTTTCATTTTCTGTGGAAACAATATTGCCTGATATTTTCGTCTCTATCTTCATCAATTGATTTGACCACAGCGGCATGGCAGGAAATATCTTTTTTGTTCCGGCCGTAACTTTTTTCATGAAATTCTTCCCGAAGATCTTGTTGAATAAGAATCCTGTGTTCAATGAGTGTTTTGCCGCGCTTTCAAATAAAGAGAAATGAGAAGCAACATACCTGGCCATCTTGTTTTGAAAAGGAGAATGATTTTCACGTCGCAATCTCTTAATTAAGTCACCTGTGTTTATATCAACAGGGCAGGTGGTGGCGCACATTCCATCCACAGCACAGGTCTCGATCCCGTCATACTGATAATCTTTTAGCAGAGCCTGTCTTGTAACTTTATCTCCCTGCTCCTCCAGTCGTTTCATAGCACGCCGTACACCTATACGGCGGCGGGGTGTTAGTGTAATGTCACGGCTCGGGCA
>JBBSPT010000499.1:0-2131 GCA_038258515.1 Chitinophagales bacterium
AGAAGAAATACTGACCAAAGGCCAGCAATTAAATGAATACATTATGACTTCTTTGAGAACTGTAGAAGGGCTGGATTTGCGATTTGTTGAACAAAATTTTTCACCAGGGGACAGAGTGAAAATTGAAAATGATTCTGCTGTTTATAAAAATAAAAACATGATGCTGTTTGAAAATGAACATCTCATGCTAACAAAAGAGGGGAAATTATTTGCCGATGGAATCGCATCCGCATTATTCAGATCGCAGACTAAATAATTCTAAAAAGTTTTTCTTGCCGCTATTAAACCTGGGTCGCTTCTTTCGCTGAATATTCCTTTACTGCATCCACAAAGGCTTTGGCATTCTCAACCGGAACATTTGGCGTAATGCCATGACCGAGGTTAGCGATGTAGCCGGTGATACCAAACTCATCGATCATTTTTTTTACTTCTTCTTTTATGGAATGTATCGATCCAAGTAATTTCGCGGGATCAAAATTTCCCTGGAGAGTGATGCGATTCCCCGTCAACTCTCTTGCAAACTTTGGTGTGATGCACCAATCTATACCGAGGCCCGATGCACTGCTTTCACAGAGATCTTTCAAGGCGTACCAACTTCCTTTTGGAAATAAAATTACAGGTGCAGCATTACTCACTGCATCGGCAATCTGGACCAAATAAGGTTGTGCATAAAGCTTGAAGTCTGCAGGACTGAGGACACCGCTCCAGCTATCGAATACCTGCAAAACATCTGCTCCTGCCCTTGCCTGTGCTTTCAAATAAACAATTGAAGTGTCTGTAATTTTTTGCAGCAATTGGTGTGCGAGTTTAGGTTGGGTGAAACAAAATTGCTTTGCTTTATCCCATGTTTTGCTTCCCTTTCCTTCGATCATGTAGCAAAGAATTGTCCATGGCGCACCGGCAAAGCCAATCAAAGGAACACGACCATTCAATTCCTTTTTCGTCAATGACAAAGCGTTCATCACATAGGATAATCTTTCTTCCGCTTCATTCGTAATAAGGTTGTCAATATCTTTTTGAGTTTTAATCACATGGGGAAGCGAAGGTCCTTTGCCTTCTTCCATCAACACCTCAACACCCATCGCCTGCGGAATAACGAGAATGTCAGAAAAAATAATAGCAGCATCTACCCCCACCTGGTCAATGGGTTGCAACGTGATTTCTGTTGCAAGTTCCGGAGTCTGAACACGGGTAAAAAAATCATACTTTGCCCTGAGCTTCATATAGTCGGGCAAATATCTTCCCGCCTGCCGCATCATCCAAACCGGCGGTCGTTCTACATTTTCTCTCCTTAGTGCCCTTAATAATAAATCGTTTTGAAGTGTCTGCATTTAAATTTTTTGATCTGAACTGAAATGAGCAATTGCCTGCGCAACTAAGCTTTTTTTGTCAGGAAGTTCGGCAACAATAACAGGTTTATCAGAAAAATGTTTCACGGCATTCGCAGTAGTTTTGCCAATTGCAAAGGGCTGCATCCCTTCAGTAACGGTGTTGATGGAGAAGTAACTTTCCACAGCACTCGGACTGAAAAATAATACTCCATCATAATGCTGAGCAATGTCTTTTGGTGTTTCCAGCGTTTTATAAACAATTAATTCTTCAACATCGACATTATTGCTTTTTAATTTTTGCGGAAGCTCATCTCTTCTTATGTTTCCACAAAAAAAGAAAACTGATTTTACATCCTGGTGTTTCAAAATTTCATCAGCCAGGTCTGCTCCTGAATGACCTGTAGAAATAATACTTTCTTCACCAAAAATTTCTACGACTAATTTTTTTGTTGCCGGCCCAAGACAGAATATTTTCCAATCAACTTCCGGAGAAACAAGATCTCTTACTGCTTCCACTGCATTCATGCTGGTAAATACTGCATAAATCTTTCCCCTGGAAAGTTCAACAATCCTTTTAGCTGTAGCTTCATTGATGCTGACCTCAGTCTCTATAAAGGGGATTTCATCAATTATGATATTGTGCCTCGAAGCCTCTAAAATCAATTCTTCGCCAACAGGTCTCGTGCTCAATATTTGTTTTTTATCCTTTCGCATTCTTTATCTGTTCAATTATTTTCCGGACTTCCGCTTTTTGCAGAAGTTCATTCCCTGCTTCTATTCCTAAATTGCTTGATTGATGA
>JBBSPT010000500.1:0-2119 GCA_038258515.1 Chitinophagales bacterium
AAACGATTGAGAACTCTGCATTACTAAGCGATACCTACGATAATGCGCAATCTCCCTATGCCAATAATGGCTCCTTCAATGCTTTTGGATCACGAGTAGAGAGCAATGAAATAATAGATCATATTTTTATTACAGATCAATTTAGCGTCGTCCGTTGGGGAATTCTCACCGATACTTATCATGGCAAGTTTCCATCGGATCATTTTCCTATTCTCTGTGAACTCTCCACGAAATAAAAAATGCCGCACAAGTGATGGGTTTCAATTCTTCTAAATCCTGGAAGTTGCTCTTTATCTTCTCCTGGTATTTTAGTGTCGTTCTCAGCCATTCTTTTTGTCAAACAAATGAAAACAGTCTGCCGCATGCACATGCTCACAATGACTATCTGCATCCTGTTCCATTCTATACTGCTTACAATGCCGGCTTTGGTTCTATTGAAGCGGATGTTTACCCGGTCAATGGAGTGTTATGCGTTGCGCACGATACAGGGAACATATCCCCGGCCAGAAATTTGAAGGCATTATACCTTGACCCGTTATTGAGCGAGTTGCAAAAAAATCCAATCCGAAAATTGAAATTACTGATCGATATTAAAAAAAACTATACTGAAAGCCTGAAACTATTAGCAGGTGAAGTTGAACAATTGAAAAAATATCTCTTCACACCGGCCAACCCAAACAATCCACTGACAATCCTGGTAAGTGGCGACCGCCCTCTACCAATACTGTATAAAAACTATCCTGACTATCTTTATTTTGATGATGATCTGAAACAAGACCACACGGCAAGTGAATGGAAAAGAGTTGGACAGGTAAGTCTATCGTTTGAAAGATTTTCTTCCTGGAAGGGAGATCATAAGATGGAAAACAAAGAACGAAAAGTACTTCGCCGACTCGTAAATAAAGTTCACAAAAAAGGAAAAACAATTCGCTTCTGGGGGGCGCCTGACAATCCATTGTCATGGAAAACCCAGGCTGAGCTTAAAGTGGATTTGATTGGCACAGACAAGATTGAGCAGCTTTCGGATTTTCTAAAAGAAAATGCAGGACTCTTGAGATAAACTGGCCGTGCGAGTTCTATGATCAAAGATAAGAATCAACAAACCTGTTTTTCCAGAAGTGCTACAACTTCTGACGCTTTTTCGTAGGTTTTTTGAAGGTGGTTGGAATTCGAGACAGGCGCATAAACATTCAGTTCCACCTCGTCCAACAGTGAAATTAGCATGCGTGAGGTGCTGCAACCAACGTTGCATTTATCGAGCTCTTCCATCAATCTTTTCTTGGTAATTTCTTCCACCGGAACTTTGAATTTTACCGCGAGATATTTCTTTATAGAAGAATCCAGCACCCGGTAGAATTCAGCGTCGTTTCGCTCTAACAGTTTTTCATGCGCAGCAAGCAATGGATTTTGAGGGATGATGAATTCATCCACAGTTTCCTCCGCCGCAATACCCAAGCCGCCGTCAGGAGTTTCATTTAAATCCTGTTTCTTTTTTTCTTTTCTTTTTTTGACCCGTGTTGCCACGATAAAAAATGCCGCCAGCAATGATACACCTCCAACGACGTAGGGAATCGTTTTCTGAAATGCGGTTTCCCGGTCGCGATCTCCTCCCTTCCCTTTCTTTACATACGTTCCCTCTGTATAGCCCTTACCTTTTTTTACATTTATTTCCAGCGGATGCGTTTGTAAAGTTTTATAAATTTTTGCCGCCGGATCGAAATAAGAAAAGGACACGGAAGGAATTGTATACGCTCCGGGATTTGATGCTGTAAATGGATAGGTGAAAATTTTATTTCCTTTCATCGGAACAGAAAACTTATCAATGTCATCCGACACCTTTGCCTCGTAACCTTCCATTTGAGCCGGCCAGTTAATTTTCAGTGCATTTACCAGGTGTATATTTCCTTCTCCACTGAGAATGATCTTAACGTTGCCCATATCATCCGTTGTAATGCCTTTCTTGTCTAGAGAAGATCTAACTGCAAAATTCCCCACCGCACCTTTGAAATCGGCAGGCTTTCCGCTGTCCGGCAAAGGGTGGACCATCACTGTGATGGCCTTGCTTTTCAACGTGACACGTTTCCTGATTACTGCATCGGCAGGGGAATTTGAATTGGCG
>JBBSPT010000501.1:0-2115 GCA_038258515.1 Chitinophagales bacterium
CGTGGTATCTTCAAATCGCCAGGCTTCCCGCAGTAGCGCTACATTAGTCTTGTCGATGGCCTTGAGCGCTGAGAATTTGTTATTGGAGACATCGTGACCGAACGTGGGCCATGCAGAGGTATCTTTTATTTGGTCAGGCGAGCAAGCGCAAAGGAATGCTAACGAGAGGAATCCAAGGAGTCTTTTTATATTTGGTATCATCATACGAAGGATTGTCGTCTTTAACTATTTGGCAAAAAATACAAAGGGACGGAAACGCTTAAAACATTTTGCATAGTGGAAAAATCATCCGGTATAGTAATGTATTTCCGTTACTCTATCATATTTGCATCCGCGCTGACAGGTAATAAAATTACTGTATAAAAAATGCATAATATGGAGCAGTTGTAGTTGATCAATAAAATGAAATCAGCAGATAGGATTTCCTAACGGGAAGAATTGTGGTACTGTAATGATGTAAGTAAAAGACACATGGCATTCCCGCGCCAGCGGGCTATTTTTGGAAAGCAAATAAAGTTTGATCACGGGCAGATACTCAAATTGGCAAACATTTAAAGACAAACTATGCGAAAAATAATTGCAGCAATAAATATGACACTTGACGGGTTTTGCGACCATACAGCAATTTTGCCTGATGAAGAAATCCATCAACATTACGCGGACCTGTTGAGCAATGCGGACTCTGTTCTATACGGTAGGGTAACCTATCAGCTTATGGAATACTGGCGGGATCTGGCGGCAAATCCGTCAGGAGAAAAATCAATGGACGACTTTGCTGTTGTGATGGACAGGATTCCAAAAATTGTTTTTTCCCGTACACTTAATAATGTAGATTGGCACAGTGCAACATTATCGAATCAACGGGTGGAAGAAGTGGCCTCAGAGCTGAGGCGTCAATCGGGTAAAGACATTTTAGTTGGAAGCCGGAGTTTGATTATGCAATTGATGAAACTGAATTTAGTTGATGAATTCCAGCTTTGTATTCACCCTGTTATGGCAGGAAGTGGATTACTATTGTTTGAAAACCTAACCGACAGGACCACACTAAAACTTTTGAAAACAAAATCCTTTGCTTCGGGTGCAATTGTTCTTTGTTATTTGCCGGCAGGGTGGTAGCAGCAATTTCACTCAAAAACAATTCCTGCATTTGCAGCCCAAAATCTAATCGATCAATTGTAAATGAATTTCTTTTCAACAATTTAAAGACCGCAAACGGCAAAGCAGTTTGTGCGCAATTCAGAATCATTAAAGAGAGAGATTATGCTCGTTTTGCAAAACATTTGATATAGGGATCCCAAGAAAAATCTGTTGTTTGAAAACAACAATCTAATAGTGAAGCTTCAGGAAAAAAAATCTTTAATCGGCAACAAGGATTCTGGGAATCAATCTTGCTCAAAATAAATGCGAAGGAATTTATGCTTTGCATTATCACCTGTATTGAATTCGTGAAGATACCAACCACGGCGGAGAGCGCAGGAGATGCATGAAGAACAATTTTACCGGTTGCCGCGCATTCAGGCTGTATAGATGTTTCCATGCACTGGCTGGAAGAACATTCACGTAGTTTCAGGATTCCCATTGGTAATTCTACGATATCGCGCAGTAAATTCAGAACTAACATAATAGAGTAGTGCTTCTCTTGTGGGGGCAACCCTGCCTGTATATCTTTGTACCAGAAGTTGATTGATGTTCAACAAACATTAATCGAAATATCCAAATCCTAAGAAAAGAACTAATATCCAACTATCCAATAGAAAAGTCAAAATCTGATATCAGTCAACTTCTGTTTTTTTTTATCCGATACCTTAGAATAACGATCCAAATCCAATCAAACCATCCAATCATCCTGGTGTAAAACCAACACCCTGAAATTAAAAAGTACTTAGACCTGCAGCGATGCGGGCTTTTTTATGATCCGCCTTACCTTCCGTCGGTTTCTCACATTCATGAGTGAAAAGTGAATGCTGAAAAACGAAACCCCGATAATTACAGAGAGATGAAAATCATCACTTGTCGTCGTTCCTTACTCCTAACACTTGAAGCCTGAGAGGTTTAAAAATTTGTAGATTAAAAGTGTTATAATTGAATTTCATTATCCATCAGGGTTCACTCGAA
>JBBSPT010000502.1:0-2098 GCA_038258515.1 Chitinophagales bacterium
AAGTACTTCCCATATTAAAATACGGCATTTCCCATTCGATGGTATTCATGAAGCTGTTGTAAAAATGTGCGTCGACGACCTTCCGCGTCCAGTCGCCAAAATCACCTGAGCATATTGAAAGGCAGTATCCCTCTAATACTGATGGTACACGCATTGCAGTTTCCCCGCCATAACTTTTACCATAAAAGGCAATTCTTTTTTTATCAACAAATGGAAGCGAGCCAAGCCAGCGAAGTGTTTGTTCATGCTGGGAAATGATAAATGAAAAAAGAGTTTTACCAACTGTATTTGCTTTTCGATCCAGCCACCTGTAGCGATCTTCACCACGATAAAGAACGTAAGGACAATAAACAATGAATCCCTGGTCAGCAAGTTTTGTCGCAATATCATTATAACTCGTATTACCCTCGATGGCATCCTGCGGTAAACCATGCCGGCCAACCTGGCAAACAACAACAGGACGCCGTTCATCCTGCTTTAGATCTTTAGGTATCAATAATATTCCTGCTGCAAAAAAATTAGGATAAACATCCAGGGCAACTTCATAACCCGTCCATCTTTCTTTATCATAAACCTTTCTTGTCCGGGGGTTGGGCGGCAGCAATGAATCCTCAAACTTGCCCAATATTTCTTCGTTGAAAATCTTTCGATATTTCTTTGCTTCTTCAATGAAATGATCGGGTGAATAATAAGGATGGTAGCTTTTGGTACTCCACACTCTATCCTTGATTCCCGGCAAGACTTTGTATAAAAAAAAGTTATTCCGTTCCATATCGGAAACGCGGAGAAGCCATTGAACATGATCTTCCAGTTCTTTCACCTGGCGTATTTGCCTGTCTTCTGCGTTAAATGATTTTCGATTATCAACCGGCATTTCTTTCGGCGAAGACGTGGTTGTTTTGTGGCCGAGAAGATTTGTAAATTTTTCAATTGCTTTTTCTGAACCAAAAGCGATGGGCTTATTTTGTTCGCCACTAATTAAGAATTTAGTTTGAAATCCTTTTCTTATTAATTGGTCAATGCGATCAAACTCATCCTGCACATCTTTAAAGGCAGGTGTCCGCAAACTGCCTTTGTAGCCGGTGTAAGTAAACTCATCGAGACCGGATGGCTTGGCAGTTGACTTTTCTAATTCCTCCGGTATCGAACTGTATTCAATTATCAATGGACGGGGAGCAATCATCGAGGCGATTTCAGCATCTCCAAATTCTCTCAACAATCCAAAGACATTCCGGTATATCGGTTCATCCCAAACATTTTGTCTCGAGGTAAAATATCCACTGACCAAAACAGCATCAATTCGTTTATCCACAGCAGCGGAATAAAATGCTATCAGTCCGCCTTCGCAATAACCGGCCACGCCAATTTTTAAATCTTTAAATGCGGATTGTTTGAACCAATCAATGGCAGCGCTCACTTTTTCTATTTCATACCCGATAATGTGACGGCCCATATGGAATGCCTGCCTGTAAATCCATTCACGATAGCTTTGCTCTGTAGGAGTTCCGGATTGCAGCGTTGATCTGCTAATGAGTACAGGTATCAAAACCTGGTAGCCATTCTCGGCAAGGTGACGGGCAAATTGTGACGTAGCAGGGATCCCCGGCGAAAGACCAAGCAATTGCTCCGGTGTCTGATCCGCATCCGGCAAAGCAATGATGTTTGCAAGCGGTTTTGATTTAGGTTGAATTAGAAGTCCTTCGCCCCAAACCCGGTTCAACACAGGCCATCGAACCTGGTACACGCGGTATGTTGATGTCTCTGCGATAATTTCAGGATCACCATTTATGGCAATCTTCTCCATGGATGGTTGCGGATTTTTATCAGGCAGTCCGACATCATAATTTGCCGGCGGTTTACTTTTATCTTCAATGCCGAGGCATTTCATGAAACTCTTTCTATTTGGTTCAACAGACGATTCATAAGCGCTTGCGGATGTAAGATTGCGATGCCAGAATTTTGAACGGTCAACCTTAGATTGCTCCATCTTATGGTCAATATACTGATGTGCATCATTGATCATTTTGGTGGCGAGATCGCCGGGCGATAAATTCCAGTCGGGGGCTTTTGTTTCAGGAAGAACTGCCGCCATATTTTG
>JBBSPT010000503.1:0-2088 GCA_038258515.1 Chitinophagales bacterium
CAACCTTGTCAGGAACCTCTGCAATCTCTGTCATCAATCTTAAATAAAATTCTTCATCGATCGTACTTTTTTCCTTTGCTATTTTTAGTGCCATCATCAACAACACAGTAAGCTGTGCTGTAAATGCTTTTGTGGAAGCAACGCCAATTTCCATACCCGCATGCGTGTAGGCACCTGCATGAGAAGCGCGGGCAATAGAGGAACCAACTACGTTAACAATACCGAAAATGAAAGCTCCTTTTTCTTTTGCTTTTTCTATCGCGACTAAAGTATCTGCGGTCTCGCCACTTTGCGAAATGGCAATGATGACATCGCCCTTGTTTACGATAGGGTTTCGATACCTGAATTCTGATGCATACTCTACTTCAACGGGAATACGACACAATTCTTCGATCACATATTCCGCAACAAGTCCGGCATGCCAACTCGTGCCGCAGGCAATGATGATATAGCGTGAAGCATTGCAGAGTGTGTCAATATTTTCCTGGACACCCTTCATCGTGATGTTGCCGTTTTTGGCATCTAACCGGCCGCGTAAGCAGTCATAAATTGTGGAGGGCTGTTCGTGAATTTCTTTAAGCATAAAATGATCGTAACCACTTTTTTCGATGGCAGCCAGTTCCATATCGAGACTGGATATATATGGAGTTTGCTTTTCATTTCCCAGGTTTTTAAGAACGAGTTCATCAGCTTTGATAATAGCAATTTCGTAGTCATTTACATAAACTACTTCCTTTGTGTATTCCAACATTGGTGTGGCATCCGATCCGAGAAAATGCTCGCCCTTACCAATGCCAATCACGAGCGGACTTCCTTTTCTTGCTGCAATGATCGTATCAGGATGATCTTCATCGAGCAGGAGAATTACATACGCACCACTGACCCTTTTTAGCGCGATGCGAACGGCTTCTTCCATGGAGCAATTACTGTTCTTATAGATTTCTTCAATAAAGTTTAGAAGAACCTCTGTGTCAGTTTCGCTTTTAAAATCATATCCCTTGTTTAGAAGTTCTTTTTTGAGCTGTGTATAATTCTCGATAATACCATTATGAATCATCGCAAGCTTTCCACCGGCGCTTCTGTGTGGATGGGCATTTCTATGACTTGGCTCTCCATGGGTGGCCCACCTGGTATGACCTATTCCAATATTGGCGCTTAAATTTTTTCCCAATAGTGATTGTTCTAATTCTGCAACCTTCCCTTTTTTCTTATAGACTTTCAAGCCTGCGTCATTAATCAATGCCACACCGGTGCTGTCATAGCCGCGGTACTCCTGCCTTTTAAGACCGGTAATTATTATGGGATAAGCTTCCCTTGGGCCAATATATCCTACGATTCCACACATACTAAGATTTGAATTATAGATGATCATTTGGCGGAGTTGTGATCTGGTAGAAATTTAATTCTTTGGGTAGCATAATTCCGACAGGCGCAAAGTAACGAAAATGCGATCAGTCAATTAGCCGGGACATTTGGATGGCTGAAGAGGTTTGCTCCGTGCATTTCCCTTTAGATAATATTAGTGAACCGTTGAATAGTATTAATGTCAAATCAATTTTTACTTCAGTTAATTTTTATAAAAATTTATTTCATGAAAAAACTTTACTACAGCCGGCCACTCCTTGCAGATCTAAAAAATCTTTTACAATGGTTTCCACTGCTGTTGTGGAAGGGTGTTTATCTCAGGGGGAAATCGTTTTTAATGTTGGCTTTCGTTTTAATGATTACTGCCTTTCATGCCTTTGCGGATGTGGGCCTTACAACTGCTACCACATCAGCGGGAAATATTAATCAGGGCTCAAATTCAAATATTGTTTACGCAGTAAAAGCAGACGTGACTACAACTGCTGTAACAGTAAACAACATTTCCTTTACCCTCAATGGCACCTTCGATGCAAATGATCTATCAACTGTGACGATTTATTTTAATGCTTCGGGCCCGACCGTAGGAGGATTCCAGGTGGCATCAACCCCTGCGACATTTGCATCAGGACATACTTATAGCATTGCTATCAATAATAATATAGCAGCGGGCAGCAGCGGGTACTATGTTGTTACGGTGAATGTAAAAAGCGATGCTACAGATGA
>JBBSPT010000504.1:0-2075 GCA_038258515.1 Chitinophagales bacterium
ATGACTTCTAAAATATTGTATTCACCGATTTTAACCACTTCACTTATTTAAGATGCCCGAAAGTTGTACAAAAAAATTGTTGATATTTTCACTGAGCAAGAAATAGGCCTCCGCAAAACACGGCAAAAAAGCGAACCTAAATAACTATCGATTATGAGAGGAACTAATCCTTACAGCAGGAAATCAAATTTATCCCGGCTGACCAACAGGTATATTAAAATAAAACTTCGACCATTTTCCCAATTCACTCTCTGCCCATATTTTACCGCCGTGCCATCTTACAATCTCCGAGCAAATAAACAGTCCCACACCTGATCCTGAATACGTAGAAGGGATACCATTCACACGGTAAAATCGCTCAAAAATTTTCTCCAGTTCTTTCTCCGGAATCCCGATGCCTTCATCTTTTACCATCACCTGCAACTGTCCATTTTCGGTTGAAGATTTAATAACGATCTTGCCGGAATCAGGCGAATATTTCAACGCGTTTGATACAAGGTTGGTCATCAGGTGTTCGATGCGTTCCCGGTCAGCAAACAATGTCAGATCTTTTTTTATTCCTTTGAGTTGAATCCTGTTTGCAGTATTCGAAGACTGCAGGTTCTCCGCAACTTCCTTTAGCAGAATTTTGAAATCGAATGTTTGGTAATCCAGTTTCACTTCTCCCGCCTGTATCCTGGAAACATCCAGAAGATGAGCAATGAGACTTGTTAGCTTGTTTATTTGTTTACCTGAACTTTTTACAAAACTAAGGTTCTCGTCCCTGCGCATTGTTTCTTCGAGAATCTGAAGATTTAATTTTATAACAGTAAGCGGCGTTTTTAATTCATGGCTGGCCATAGCAATAAAATCATCGCGATACCTGTTCAATTCCTCAAGTTTTTCAGTGTAGAGTAGCTGCTGTGCCTCCACTTGCTTTCTTTCATTGATATCTTTTGCAATGATTGAAGCGCCCGTAAGTTTTCCGGAATGATTGTAAATCGGAGAGACCGTTAAAGAAATATTGACTTCGCTACCATCTTTCCTAACCCTCACAGTTTCGAAAGGTGGGATTCTTTTGCCGGCCCTAATTCTTTGCCGGATTGATATTTCTTCCTTGATTTTTGCGTCCGGAACAATCAGGTTTATGTGTTTGCCAAGAACTTCAGTTTTCTTATAACCAAACATTTTTTCCGCCCCGAAGTTCCATGTTGTGATAAAACCATCGAGCGTTTTGCTGCAGATCGCATCATCCGAAGTATTTACGATGGCAGCATACACGGCGTGCTCATCAGAAATGTCGCCAACGATTTTGGAAGTACCAATTATTTTATCTTCAGCATTCTTTACCGGTGCAATGATGTGGGAAGTGAATATTCTGCTTCCATCCTTTCTTTTTCGGATCGACTCGTACTTAGATACCGCTTTTCCCTTTTTTATCCGTTGAATGTAATTCTCTTCTTCTTCGACACATTCCTCAGGCATGATGAGAGACATATGTTTACCTTCGGCTTCTTCAGCGCTATAGCCAAATATTTTTTCGGCAGATGGATTCCAACTTGTGATGAAGCCGTCCATGTCGCGACAGATAATCGCACGGTCGGAATATTCAACTATTGATGCCAAGTGGAAAGGAATTGTTGGATGAACATTTTTCACGAATAATAATAAATTAAACATTTAAAAGAATTTATTTGCAGTCTCAAACCAAACCGAAATGAATTCATATAAATATTTTAGGTAGCTTTTAATAATGAGCTAAGTGTGTTAAAAATTTAAATTTATGATATTCTCCATGCATTTCCCAAAAATCTCAGCCAGTTTCCGTGCATGATATTTTGAACATCTTCTGCTGAATACCCTCTCTTCAAAAACATTTCAGGAAGCTTCTGTAGATCAGCAATTGTCTCGAGGTCCCACGGAGCCTGCTCTCTGCCGTATCCGCCATCGAGGTCGGTGCCTATACCAATGTGCAAAGAATTGCCGGCAATCTGGCAAATATGATCATAATGATCCAGGATAACTTCTAAACGACAATTCATTTCTTCCGGCTTTGATTTACCGCGAATCCATCCCGGCACCATCATCCATGCGTC
>JBBSPT010000505.1:0-2072 GCA_038258515.1 Chitinophagales bacterium
TATAAGCAACTAAATATAAGCGGCCCTGTATCTATGCATTTTGAATACGATCTCGGTGGTGCAGAATCTGGTAGCACCAATCCTGCGATGAGCCTTGATAAGATTTCATCTTATCTAAAAAAAGATCTCAACTGGTTGCGGCAAAAGCTTAAAGAATATCAGCTTTAATTCAATATGATGATATCGGAAAATTTGTCTTGTAGAAGTCTTGAATGAAAGGAGAATTTTAGATTTCGATTGCAATTCTTTTTTCTTCGTTAAATAAATCTTTACTTTTTTTGATTTTAAAATTCAATTTTCGTTTCTAAAATGTTTAAGCAAAAAAAAGTTTTTCTATCACTCTTTACTTTAGTTTTTATCGGTGCCGCAGCCGCACATCCATTGAAGGATACTACGATTGTAATTAAAGCGATTGGTGGTTTGCAATATGACATTGTTCGATTCAAAGTATCACCCGGAACGAAAGTCAATTTGGTGTTGAAAAATACAGATGACATGAGTCATAATCTTGTAATCACTCAACCGGGCTCAAGATTAAAAGTTGTGAACGCCGCACTGACATTGGGACCTGGCGCAGTAAAGATGAATTACATTCCAAAGATGAAGGAGGTTTTATGGTCTATACCAATTCTTCTTCCCGGGGAAACAAAGTCAGTCACTTTTACAGCGCCTGCAAAGGAAGGTATTTATCCATATGTCTGCTCATATCCTGGCCATGGAATTGTTATGTATGGCGCCATGTATGTTACGGCAGGAGATTTGCCCGCACTAAAAGATGACCGGAATATTCCGCCCCAAAGAAAAAAAGATTTCATCGGGGGAGACAGTTTACATCAGCATAAAAGGGCTGGAGAGAGAGCGCATTCATTCGACGAAACTCCTCCATTTTTATATCGCATTTTTCTTCCTGATGCAAGTCCGGCTGCTATTGCGGTAAGTCTGCCAAATAACTTATCCTATTGCTGGGACGCAGGCACATGCCATTTGCGGTATGCCTGGCAGGGTGGCTTCCTGGACAATACAGATATTTGGGAAGGCCATCATGATTCTTACGGAAAAATTTTGGGAACTATTTTTTACAGGGATAAAACAGCTTTCCCTCTCAATGCAGATAAACCCGGAAATATTCCCGCCGTTCAATTCAAAGGTTATCAACTCATTAATCGCTATCCCGAATTTCATTATACGATCGATGGGATCGAAGTATTTGAATTGATAAAACCTAAAGAAGATGGGACCGGTTTGACGCGGACGTTCAGAATACCAAAAACATCAAGGGTTATTTGGTTTATCGTGAATGCCAAAGACGGCGTAACATACGAATCATCGGTGGGAACCTGGCAGAATGGTCAGCTAAAATTATCTCCGGATGAGGTTCGGCAATTTACCATCATCATGACAAAAAAATAATATGATGAAGTTCTATATTTTACGTTTTCTTTTGGCAGGATCATTTTTGTTTGCAGGTTGTTCTGATAGGGATCAAAGGAAAGTTCAGGGGGTGTCATACCGGGTGGAAACTATCAAAACGCCCGAAGGTCTTATGGCAGAAACCGCGGCAATAGGATTTTTACCCGATGGCAGGCTGGTGGCATGTTTCCTTCGCGGCGAAGTGATGATCTATGAACCTGTTACACAAAAATGGACTTTGTTCGCAGCGGGTTTGCATGACCCGCTCGGAGTGTTAGCCATAACGAATTCTGAATTGCTGGTGATGCAACGGCCCGAGCTGACAAAAATCAAAGACATTGATGGAGATGGGCGGGGAGACATATTTGAAACCGTAACAGATCACTTCGGCATAACCGGCAACTATCATGAATTTAATTATGGCCCGGTAAAAGATAAAGAAGGGAACATTTTCTTTGCGCTGAACCTTGCCTCCTCAGGCGGTAGCATTATGCCTGAAGTGCGGGGCAGGTTGGATACTGCCGGGCATGACAATGGAGAGGGAATGTTTTCTGTAGTTCCGTATCGCGGATGGATCATGAAAATAAAAACGGACGGAACACTGCAGCCCTACGCAATGGGCTTTCGTTCGCCCAACGGGCTTGGTTTTGATTTGCAAAACA
>JBBSPT010000506.1:0-2054 GCA_038258515.1 Chitinophagales bacterium
GAAAATGTTTTTAAGCATGAGCAAAATAATTTACCATTAACCATTACGGTTTCCGCCGCCGGAAAAATTAGCATAGAGTTTCGGTACAATACAGGCCTTTTAAATGAAGCAGACGTTAAGAAAATCAAAGGCCATTTTGAACAGGCCCTCATTCAATTTATTGAGGAACCTGGCAGAATGATTAAAAATATTGAAATACTTTCTGGTAAAGAAAGGCAGGAGTTATTAGGGGCATTTAATGATGTCCGCGTTCCCTATCCGGCAACAACGGTAGTCGGGTTATTTGAAAAGCAGGCATCAAAAAACTCCGGTAAGTCAGCAGTAGTTTTTGAAGACCAGGAATTGAGCTATCAGGAGTTGAATGAGCGCTCGAATCAACTGGCCCATTATTTAATAGGCAAAGGAATAACAGCGGAAACACCGGTGCCCGTGTGCATGGATCGTGGGATCGAAATGATCGTAGGGATATTGGGCATTTTGAAAGCCGGTGCCGCTTATGTTCCGATAGATTTAGATTTTCCGTCAGACAGAATTGCCTTCATGCTGGATGATGCCGGTTCATCAATATTAATAAGCAGTAAAGAAAGCGTAGCTAAGTTAGAGGTTGCATCAAATATTGAGATAATCGAAACAGACGGCGATTGGTCATTAGGAAATGAATATGCTGCAACTAACGTGGACATAAAAGTAATGCCTGATGATCTTGCCTACATAATCTACACATCAGGTTCCACCGGCAAGCCCAAAGGAGTAATGATAACACACCGTAACCTGGCAGATTATTATTACGGGTTAAACAAGCATACAAAGATCGACCAGTGCAAGTCCTTTGCGCTGGTATCCACGATAGCTACAGATCTCGGGAATACAGTAATTTATGGTTCGCTTTTATCAGGAGGAGTGCTTCATATTTTTTCCAAGGAAGCCGTCAGCGATACTCAGAGGCTTCATAGATATTTTAGAAACAATGAAATAGATTGTTTGAAAATAGTTCCTTCCCACTGGAAAGCGCTTTGTACAGAAGATCAATTATTATTACCGGAAAAACTGTTGGTGTTTGGCGGGGAAGCCCTACACACAGGTGTAATTGAAAGTATTCTTTTGGCGGATGCACATTGTCGCATCATCAATCATTATGGTCCTACCGAAACCACAATTGGGAAACTGCTTCATATAGTTGAACCTGGAAGAAAATATGGACAGACTATCCCAATCGGAAAACCTTTTTCAAATACGAAGGCCTACATCTTGTCAAAAGATATGGAATTATGTCCTGTGGGAGTTCCGGGACAATTGTTCATCGCAGGAGATGGAGTTGCCCTTGGATATTTCGACAACGAAGTGTTGACATCGGAAAAATTTATTGCAGATCCTTTCGACGGGAATTCAACATCGAGGATGTACAGGACAGGCGACCTTGTAAAATATTTGCCCGATGGAAATATAGAATTTATCGGTCGTGTAGATGACCAGGTGAAAATTCGTGGTTACCGGATAGAACTTGGAGAAATAGAAAGTGTATTGCAGCAGAGTGAAATGCTGAGCCACTCGGTGGTACTTGCAAAAGAAGACAAGCAGGGTAATA
This sequence comes from Chitinophagales bacterium, assembly GCA_038258515.1. Taxonomy (GTDB): domain Bacteria; phylum Bacteroidota; class Bacteroidia; order Chitinophagales; family Chitinophagaceae; genus Ginsengibacter. Next base: position 1,586 of record JBBSPT010000506.1, read on the forward strand.
AGAGGTTAGTAGCCTATGTAGTTGCAGACGGATGGTTCGACAGGGAAGAGATCCTCACCTATTTGAAGGAGCGACTACCTGATTATATGATACCGGCCATTATTGTTGAGATGGAGTCTTTACCCTTAACAGCTAATGGCAAAATAGACAGGAAATCATTGCCCGATCCTGAGTCTTCCGAAAGCCAGGGCGACAAATACCTTGCGCCCAACAGTGAGACGGAAACAAAACTTGCAGAAATATGGCAGGATGTTCTTGACCTGGACAAAGTGGGGATGAACGATAATTTCTTTGAGCTTGGAGGGGATTCGATTATCTCGATCCAGGTGGTAAGCAGGGCAAGGCGTGCCGGCTATGACTTCCAGGTAGGAGACGTATTCGCTTACCAAACCATTGGTAGCCTTGCAGAGTATTTACAAAACAGAACGGAATCCATCTCTGAAGAAGATAGCGAACAAACGCAACTGAC
>JBBSPT010000507.1:0-2002 GCA_038258515.1 Chitinophagales bacterium
AGTTTGAATGTCAGTGTTCAAAGCGCTACTAAGGCTTTTAATTCCGGCTTTCCTCCGAAGCGAAACGTTGGGCGAGTAATGTTTTGCCGGTGTAAATATTTCAGCCAACATCTGAAGCACGGACGTGTGATCGTATAAATCATGACTCACTGAACCTGCCTCTGCGAATGGAGAAATAATAATGCCCGGGATCCGGGGTCCTAAACTTTCAAAGGCAAATGGATTTTTTTTTCCCCTGGTTTTATAAGGAATTGGAGGTGGTGGTACATGATCATAAAACCCTCCGTGCTCATCGTAATATAGAACCATTACGGAGCTTTCCCAGATCTCTTTATTCGCAGTCACAGCTTCGTAAGTTCTTCTTAAAAAATCTTCGCCCCAGCCAATAGCCAGTGGAGCATGATTATCGTTCGGATGTTTAGAGCCCAACCGCGGAGCATCGGCATAATTAGGTTCAATGATGATCACGTTTGGGCGAACATCTTCAGGTTCGTGCAACATATCCGAATAAAAGTTTTCGTAACGCCGAAATCGATCACCCAATACAAATGGCCAAAGCCTCGGATAAAGTGCAAAAAATGGAAATCCATCATGGTAAACTTTCCATTTTATGTGATTCTTATTCATCCAGGAAAATATATTGTTAGGAATTGCTATTGTTTGCAAATGGGTTTTGAAGATACCCGAGTCTCCGCTGAAAGCCAATGTCCTGTTGGGTTGTGTGCTCGATGGGAGAGGGCAAAACCAATTGTCACAAACCGAAAAATTCCTCGCCAGGAAATTTGTCACCGGAACCTGTGAGGAATTGAAATAGCCCATTGGAAGGCATTCAGGATTTACAGTGGATTGATTGGAGCCTGCGAAAGCCTCCACAAAACCCTTCATGCTAAATTTCCCATTCAACTTGTTTCTTTTCATCTGAATCGCAACATCGGTGTACTCATGTGGTACATCAAAGTCGAGCTCAACGTCGTGCGGAAAATTGTAAAGTGAAAAGTTTGACGCTTCGTAAATGTTATTGTACTGAGCAAGAGGTTCAGACAGCCCATTGACATCAAGCGATGGATTCTCCAATTTCAAATGTCCCAGCATGTGATCAAAGGAGCGGTTTTCCATCATTAGCAGGAAGACGGTTTTTATTTTTTCCTTCAATCCATTCATGATTAATTTTTTCTTTGCTGAATGAGGACTTGAATCTCCAGGGAGCCCGGAATCTTAGAATGATCCTGCTTCTCGGCATCGCTGAGTTGCCTCATAATTATCCAGTCGCCTGCGTAATTTTTATTTTTCCAACTTCCGTCCGGAAGATCGGTATTCTTAATTGTTGCAGTTACACCGTCGTGGATTACCGTGAAAGCATCGTTTGAAAGAGACGAAATGGAAACGATTTGAAAGTGCTTCCACGCAGCGGAATCTTTTACGCCTTCAGCGATCAATGTGTCGCCTTTTATGTCGGTTGTAAATAAAGCAACCCTGTCAACACTTTGAGCGGGCAGTACGGTAATTTGGCGCTTGATATATTTTGTCTTTCCTCTTTTTTCAACAGACAGTGTAAATTCCAATAGTTCCAGGCTATCGTCAGGAGCATGTGCAATTTTTCTTTGATCAAACATCAAGGTTGGCTCTCCCTTAATTTTCCAATTCAAAAAAACAGAATCACCTTTTGTAATAATTGGTGGTGAAGCATTGAATTGAATTTTCGGCGAACAGGAGGAGATGATTAAGATACTTGCCGGGAGCCAAAGATTTTTTATAAGCATTTCAAAACGTTGCGTCTGATAAAGATAATTGAATTTTGACCTGATGATCAACTACGGATGGCTTTGAGCAGTAACAGTTTTTCACTTTGAACTTTTTTATACAAAATTTGTCGTTAGCAATGACTTCACAAAAATCATTTTAATTGCCAAACCGGTATCTTGTAGTTGAATTATGTTGCTGACAGTCTATTCTATTCTTGTTGCCGTTTTCTGGCTATTTCTTATACCCTGGCTGATTATTA
>JBBSPT010000508.1:0-1993 GCA_038258515.1 Chitinophagales bacterium
ATTTTTTGTTAACTACCGCGCCATACGGCTCTGCCGAAGTCACAAGCAGCAACGGTTTTCCGTGAAAATTTAGGTAATGTGGATTGACCGGGTCCAGTTTGAGAGATTGTGCTATGCCGAAATACGGCAGGAAAAACAGCGATAAAAACGGAAGCCAGACTTTATATTTCATCAAATATCAATTTTTATTTTACTAAATAAATAGGTTTGATGTTCCTGCGGCGGATAAAAAAGTGGTCTGCTTGTCTTCACGGGAATTCTGATATTGTTGCTTACCCTCCAGTTCGAAAGTGCTAAGTCCCTTAACGAAACGAACATCTCTATTTTGTTTATTGACCGGCTTCAATTGTTGCCTTCCTGAGTATGACCAATTTTTTCAGAAGACCCTCCAGCAGATCAAGTTTCAGCATATTCGCTCCATCGCTTTTTGCGACTGATGGATTCGTATGAGTTTCTATAAAAAGTCCATCTGCTCCCGTCGCGATTGCTGCCATCGCGACCGTCTCTATCATTTGCGGATTGCCTCCGGTTACACCACTGCTTTGATTTGGCTGTTGGAGACTGTGGGTGCAATCCATGATCACGGGCACTCCATGCGATTTCATTACAGGAATATTCCTGTAATCTACTACCAGGTCATTGTAGCCAAAAGTATTTCCACGCTCCGTTAACATCACGTTTGAATTGCCTGCTTTCTTTATTTTTTCCACTGCAAATTTCATGGACTCCCCATTTACGAATTGGCCTTTTTTTACATTGACTATTTTGCCTGTTAACGCGGCTGCCACCAGCAAGTCAGTTTGCCGGCAGAGAAAGGCCGGTATCTGCAAGACGTCAATGTATTTTGCAGCTATTGCGGCTTCTTCATGCGCATGAATATCGGAGGTTGTCGGCAAGCCAAATTTTTTCCCAGCGCGATTGATGATTTGCATTGCGTCTTCATCTCCCAGGCCGGTGAAGGAACTGGCACTGGTACGATTTGCTTTTCGGTAAGAAGCTTTGAAAATGTAAGGGATGGCCAGCTTTTTACAGATGGCTGAAACCCTCTCCGCCACTTCTTCTACGAGTTCTTCACTCTCAACTACGCAGGGGCCTGCGATGAGAAAGAAATTTTTTGCATCATATTGTTGATGGGAAAACAAGTTCGTGAGGAAAGGGCTCATTATACTTTTTCAGCAAATATATTGCATATCTCAAAGCCTGTTTTTCACGATGTCTGAATCTTTCATCCTTATGAAGTAAGCTCAGTCATCCCTTAATTTTCGTGTGTCGCAACCTGGTATATCGCGAAAGCTTATTATAGATTTTCGATTCGCTTATTTCCGACAATATTTTTTATGTAAATAAAAAAATGCACTATGGAAAATAATATCGCTATAATGAATAGCGTATAGTCTGCATCAAACCCTTCTGTCAATTGATGTAAAAATCCTGCAACCAATAATAAGAATGCCAGGCCTATTCCGACTTTGCGTGCGGTTCTCATTCCTCTCCTGTTATCTGTTCCGTCTCCTAAATGGCTATTTTTCGCTCCATAAACCAAATAAATATCCAAACCTATAAGCATCCAAACGATAAGCCGGATCCATGTGTCGGCAGGCAGAAACACCATCATAAAAAGGCAGGTAAATATTCCCAATATTGGAACGAGGGGCACTAAGGGAGTTTTGAATGCCCGCGGTAATTCCGGCATTTTTCTTCTCATAACCCACACTCCGGCGCATACCAATATAAAGGCAAAAAGTGTTCCGATACTTGTCATTTCTCCTACAACGCGTGCAGGGACAAAAGCCGCAAAAAGACTTACAAAAATCATAAATAGTAAATTGCTCTTCGCAGGAGTTTGCGTTTTTGGATTTATTGTGGAGAAAATTTTTGGGATCAATCCATCTTTACTCATGCTATAAAAAACCCTGCTTTGACCCATCAGCATCACCAGAATCACTGAGGAGTATCCACCAAGGATCGCTACCAAAATCGCACGGTTCAGCCA
>JBBSPT010000509.1:0-1983 GCA_038258515.1 Chitinophagales bacterium
GGAGGCATTCCCTTTGTTGATTACCGGATCTTGAAGCAAACCATTGAGTCTAGTTTCCCGTACTATGGAATGAGTAAAGAGTTCGACCGTTTCGCAGCTTTTTATTTAAATGCTCAATACACTTATAACAGGAGATACAATTTCTACGGGACAGTGCGCTATGACGGATCAAACAAATTAGGATCATCACCTGAAGCAAGATGGTTGCCTACATGGAGTTTTGGTGGTGCATGGAATATGGAAGAAGAAAATTTTATACAAAATATAAAAGCCATCGACTATTTGAAATTGCGGGCCAGCTATGGATTAACAGCCAGCCTTGGACCAGCAACAAATTCCGGTGTAGTGTTAAAGAGTCAAACGACGAACAGAACGTTTCCGACAGAAAGAGAATCCGTAATAAGTATAGTGAATCTTGAAAACTCTGACCTTACCTGGGAAAAAAATTACCAAACCAACATCGGTTTAGATGCAGGGCTTTTTAGCGGAAGAATGAATATGAGCCTGGACGTTTATCAGCGGAACAGCTTTGATTTAATCAGCCTGATAAAAACCGGTGGCATTGGCGGGGAAGCCATCAAGGCGGCCAACTATGCTGACATGGATGCACAGGGAGCTGAGGTATTACTTGGAGGACAAATATTCAAATCACGTGATTGGCGGTGGAGAACCAATATCACATTCGGCTACAATACCACGAAGATTACAAATGCAAAAAATCAGCCGATCATTTTCGACCTCGTGAAAGCAGAAGGCGGCAACACGCAGGGCTATCCCGTCAACAGCTTGTTCTCAATTAAGTACAGCGGCCTCGATCACCTAACTGGAATTCCTACTTTTATAAATGAAAAGGGCGAACAAAGCGACAATGTTTATTTACATGATGAAAACATTGCCAACCTGGTGTATGAAGGGCCTGTGGATCCAACCTACACAGGTGGATTTTCAAATACATTTTATTACAAAGACCTTTCGCTAAATATTTTCGTGACTTACCAGGCTGGAAATAAAATAAGATTGTATCCTGCTTTTAGAACAGAATATTCAGACTTCGATGCGTTGCCCAGGGAATTTACTGATCGCTGGCTGATACCGGGCGACGAAACAAAAACCAATGTGCCTTCTGTGGTTGATGCATACCAGCGGTACCTTCTTGATGGCTCCGGAGCATATCCTTATAATAACTACAATTATTCTGATGAGCGTGTTGCTGACGGAGGTTTTGTTAGATTAAAAACTGTTTCGCTCACTTACAATATCAGTAAAAATATTCTGGACAAAACACCATTCACTGATCTTTCCGTGACGGCAGTTGCCAGTAACCCATGGCTGATTTATGCAGACCCAAAATTGAAGGGACAAGATCCGGAATTTTTTAACACAGGTGGCGTTGCCCAACCAATCCAAAAACAGTTTACCCTTTCCCTGAGAGTAGGGTTGTAAATTTTATGAAATGAAAAAAATATTTTTTTATACTTTTCTTTTTATCGGAATGCTGTTGAGCGCCGGGTGCAACAAATTCCTGGAAAAGGAACCGGACAACCGTGCAAAATTGGACTCGCCTGAAAAAGTTTCACAACTGTTGGGAACCGCCTACCCACAGGGAAATTATCAACCATTTGCCGAATCAATGTCAGACAATGTAACCGACATTGGCAATGGATCGAACGACAATACGATTCATGACCCTTATTTTTTTATTGATTCAAGAGAAAATCAACAGGACTCACCCGAATACTATTGGTACGGATGCTATGCTGCGATTGCAGCAGCCAACCAGGCATTAGAGACAATAAGCAAAGCGCCGAACCCTGACGATTACAGTGCGCAAAAAGGGGAAGCTCTCGTAGCAAGGGCATATGCTCATTTCATGCTGGTGAATTTCTTTTCAAAGTTTTATGATCCTGCAACCGCTGCTACTGATCCTGGAATACCATACGTTACTGAGCCAGAAACTGTTTTTGTAAAACAATACGACCGCAA
>JBBSPT010000510.1:0-1944 GCA_038258515.1 Chitinophagales bacterium
CGGCTTTCAGCGAAGCGAATTTTTATTAGAGCATGGCTTTTTGGATTTTATCGTTCCAAGAAAAGAACTCAAAGAGCGGCTGACTCAAATTTTAGTTTTATTTAAAAATTAATCAGCCCGGAAGAATCGGGAACGGAATTTCAGTCTGTTCGGCTAAGGCACCTTTTATTTTCGCATGGTTTGCCGCCCACGTTTATCATTTTATCCCGGAATATTTATGGAACTCAGCAATCGCAAAGCATATTACGAGTACAACTTTGAGACGAAATATATCGCCGGAATCGTATTGACCGGAACTGAAATAAAATCTTTGCGTCTTGGAAAAGCGAGCTTCAACGACAGTTATTGTTTTTTTCATCGCGGCGAATTGTTTGTAAAAAATCTGCACATTTCAGAATATAGTTTTGGAACAATCCACAACCATGAACCCATGCAAGAAAGAAAACTTCTGCTGACTAAAAAGGAATTGACCAAGCTCGAAAATAAGACCAAAGAAAAAGGCTATTCTATCATTCCTTTAAAAATTTTCATCTCCCAGAATGGTTATGCTAAAATGCAAATCGGACTGGGAAGAGGGAAGAAAATCTACGACAAAAGGGAAACTATAAAAGAACGCGAAACGCAGCGAGACATCAAGAGAAAATATGGAGTTTGATTTTGCTGATCATAAATGCTGACATCCATATTTACCGGAGAGACAATCAACGTATTTGACCTTCATCTCAATAATTCCTAACACTCACTTAGGCTCAAGGGAACATTTACCGCGAGGCCGCCATCCGAAGTTTCTTTATATTTCCCATTCATGTCCATCGCTGTTTCCCACATTGTTTTCACCACCGAATCGAGGCTCACCTTCGCATAATCAGGAGCGCTCTGCAAGGCCAACTGACTCGCAGTGATTGCTTTGATGGCGCCCATCGTATTTCTTTCAATGCATGGAATCTGCACGAGTCCGTTGATAGGGTCGCAGGTCATTCCAAGGTGATGTTCCATGGCAATTTCTGCAGCCATTAAGGCCTGTCTTTGCGTACCACCAAGGCATTCCGTTAGTGCAGCCGCAGCCATCGAAGAAGACACACCGATCTCGGCCTGGCAACCTCCCATTGCTGCTGATATAGTAGCTCCTTTTTTAAAAATACATCCTACCTCGCTGGCCGTGGAAAGAAATTGGATCACCTTACTATCTTCGTTGCCATCACAAAAAATAGTAAAGTAGGCAAGCACTGCAGGCACTACGCCTGCTGCTCCATTTGTGGGCGCTGTTACAACCCGCCCAAACGCGGCATTCACTTCATTGACAGCGAGCGCAAAACAACTGACCCAATCAAGTATATATTTGAATTCATTGCCGCCTTGTTTTATAGCCTTTAGCCAGGAATCGATGTCGGAATAATTCCTGCCCTGCAACAACTTTTTGTTAAGAAGCGCGGCACGCCTTTTCACATTAAGGCCGCCCGGCAATGTTCCTTCTGTGTTGCATCCGTCGAAGATGCAATCTTTCATCACTTCCCAAATGTGGATCAGCTCCCGTCGTGTGTCTGCTTCATTTCGCCATGCATTTTCATTTTCCATCACAACTTCACTGATGCTCATCCCTGTTTTCATGCACCAATGGAGAAGGTCTTGTGAGTCTTCTATTGGAAAAGGCAACACGACATCTTCTCCTCCATTCAGCTCCTCTCCCTCTCTGCGAACAAAACCACCACCCACCGAATAGTAAGTTTCCGCAAGGTGATCATCATTGTTCAGCACCGCTAAAAATGTAAGTGCATTGGGATGATAAGGTAGCGCCTCAGTGATCAAAAACTCAATATCGTCATCGGGTTCAAAATCAATTTCATATTTACCATTCAGCATCAATTTTTTCATTGCTTTGATGTCATTGATTCTGCTTTGCACCTGGGCAGTGTCGAAAGTTTGGGGGTTTTCACCCATCAGCCC
>JBBSPT010000511.1:0-1861 GCA_038258515.1 Chitinophagales bacterium
CTTTAATTTTTGATTTATTTCTAAAATTTTGTTTTTACCTACACTTTTCTCATATGCACCCTACTTCTTAAAATGTCAATACTGAATGTCAATAAAGAGCAAAACGATTGGTAAAAAAAACGGCGCAAAAGGGTTAAGGATATTCATCCCTCACTACACTTCTGCGCCGCATTAAATTAAATCTGTAGAAAACTTTTCTCTTATTTCATATCGTCCATCATCATTTTTCCATTGGCGTCCATCATATGGCCGTCTTTATCGATCATCTCGCCATCTTTTAAGGTCATAGTTTTTCCATCTTTCATAACTACTTCGCCACCAGGCTTCACCTGGCACCCGTCCGAACAGGTGATTGTCTGATCCATCGCATTAAGCGTTCCGTTTTGCATTACCATCATCTTACCGTCCTTCATAACCATTGTCCCCTCCTGCATGTCGGCAGGCGCGTTCATAGTCATGTTGTTCATTCCGGTGTCAGCGCTCATAGTATTGTTATCATTCATCATGCCGGAAGAGTCTGTATCAGTTGTTTCTGTGGTGCTGTCGTTATTGCAGGCTCCCATCATTGCAGCTAATGCTACAATTGCAAAGAATTTTTTCATTGTTTTTGATTTAGATTTCTGATTAAGATTTATTAAACTGTCGTGCTATTGACAGCATTTTAATCAATCATCATACCAGAATAATGTTGCTATCTCCTTCTCAGCCCTATTTTTTCCTGAAAAATAAACGGATTGGCACTCCTGTCAACGGGAAATTTTGACGCATTTGATTTTCCAAATAGTTTTTATATGGGGTTTTTATATCGTTGGGGAAATTGCAAAAAAATGCAAAGGAAGGGACGTTAGTCGGGAGCTGTGTTACATATTTTATTTTTACGGAGTGGCCTCTCACCACCGGAGCGTGGTAAGATTCCACCGCTTTCAACATCACATCATTTAATTTAGAAGTCGATATTTTTTGCAACCTGTTTTCATACACTTTAAGTGCAGATTCCATCGCCTGGAAAATGCGAAGCTTCTCTGTCGCAGAAATAAATATCACGGGAACATCCGTAAACGGTGCAAACTTTTTCTTCAACAAGGCTTCATAGTTGCGTGCGGTGTTTGTTTCTTTACTGATCACGTCCCATTTGTTCACCAACACAACAATCCCTTTCCCTTTTTTCTGAGCCAGTGAAAATATATTAATGTCCTGGGCAGTGATTCCTTTTTCAGCATCGAGTAACAGTAAACAAACATCGGCTTCATCAATAGCCTTCACGGCACGAATCACAGAATAAAATTCCAGGTCTTCATTCACTTTCGTCTTCCGCCTGATTCCGGCAGTGTCAATCAATATAAACTCTCTATTGAATAAATTATATTTAGTATGAACTGAGTCTCTTGTGGTGCCTGCAATCGTGCTCACGATTGTCCGCTCCTGGCCTGTGAGAGCATTGAGTAAGGAGGATTTTCCCACATTGGGTTGCCCGATGATTGCAAACTTCGGCAGGCCGCTTTCTGCCTGCGGCGTTTCACCAGGTATCTCTTCAGCTATATCATCAAGCATATCTCCCGTTCCTGTACCACTGATGGATGAGATAAAATAAATCTTCTCAAAGCCGAGGCTGTAAAATTCTGAAGCTTCCAACAACCGGGCATGATTGTCAACTTTGTTTACAACGAGATAAACCGGCTTGGGTGTCTTCCGCAGGAGTTCAGCCATTTCCTGGTCGAGGCTCGTGATGCCAGTGGTTACATCGCAAATGAAAATAAGTGCATTGGCTTCTTCGATGGCGATGTGCACCTGTTTCCGAATTTCTTTCTCAAATACGTCTTCACTGTTGGCAACGAATCCACCAGTATCGATCAAATTAAAA
>JBBSPT010000512.1:0-1848 GCA_038258515.1 Chitinophagales bacterium
AAGTTTTCCCAGTCGCACGGTTTGTTACTCACTGATATCAATGGTGATGGCCACCCCGATCTCGTTACAGGTAAAAGATATTGGGCGCATAATGGAGGTGATCCCGGCGCAAGAGAGCCTGCGGCATTGTATTGGTTTGAATTTAAACCCGGCCCAAAACCTTCATGGATTCCTCATGTGATTGATTATGACTCAGGCGTTGGTTTGTATTTTGTGGCGACTGATATGAACAAGGACGGCCTTCCCGATCTTGTGATCAGCAATAAAAAAGGTGTATTTATTTTTGAACAGGTAAGGCGATAGCGGGTTATACTTCATTGCGAAAAGTTTTCAGGTAAAGAGTTCGTATTGAAAAGAAGTTTCAGAAAACTTTGTGGCAATCTCCTAGTATAGTGAAACGTCTTATTTCAGGTAGCTACAGTTTTTAAAATTGTTTCTGCTGCAAGTTTAGATAATTCAAAATTTTTTAATGGTTATACGAATGAAAAGAATTCTTTTTAAAATATTTTCTGCAATACGCTTACTCCCTGTGTTTCTGTTGTTTGTTTCACTCTCCTATTGCCAGGCGAAGAAATGGAAATTAGAAACTTCCGACACCAAAATGATGTTGGGAATTAATTCGCTTGATAACCTTCAGCTTCTCGGACTTAGTAATAGCAAAGCGGATTTCAATTGGGTCCAGGGAGGAACACAGCTTCCTTTTATCAGGAAAGTAGCCTTCCAGGAAAAAACAGTGCAAACAATGTGGAAGTTTAAAAGTGCACAGGAAAAGCACCAGGACGGCGTTACATTAACCCTCGTTTTTACAAATAGTTTTCCTTCAATGGAGCTGACCTCGATTTGGTATGCGACAAAAGAGCACGGGCCGCTGCGCAACACACAGTTTATCAAAAACACGTCTGGAAAAACCATCACAATTTTCAAACCAGAAAGCATCGACTTTACTGCAAAACTTCCGGGCGATAAAACGCGACTCGTTTATATAAATGATGACGCCAGTATTCCTGATAGCATTGGTGTTTATAATGACTTGCTGGATAAATCCTATTCAAAAACGTTGCGCATATCCGAAGTGCAGGATTGGATTCCTTTCATGGCGCTGAATGAAGATGACAAACATGGCATGTACATCGGATGGGAGTGGAGTATAGGAAGATTATCTGCTAAGAAAAATTTATCGTCCATCAATTTGAAAGCCGGTATAAGTGATGATTTTAAAACTGATATTGATGCAGGCGAAGTTTGGGAAATGCCTCCGGCCTTTATAGGCGCTTACAAAGGTGATTTCGATGATTGTGGAAATAGTCTTCGGAAATATCTGTTCAAAAATTCTATGCCTGCATTAGTCCGCAACGATCTTAGTTTTCCCAAAGCACAATGGAATGCCTTTGCTGCGCTCGGTAAAAGCCAGGGAAGCTGGGACCCGGTTGAATCAAAATATTATCCGTTAATTGATGACATAGCTCCGCTGGGTTTTGAGGAATTGGTGATTGACATCGGGTGGTGGAGCAGCTATGGTGATCCCGGTCATATCATTGTTGATTCTGTCGATTGGCCGCAGGGCATCACTGCCGCTGCAAAGTATGCAAAGGACAGGTGCATTCGTTTCGGATTGTATGACAATGAATCAGAAAATCTCACCAGTGATAGTGGGAAGGCAGAGCGCATCAACGACATCTCTTATCTCATAGAAAATTTACACGCAGATTTCTACAGGTCAGATGCAACCGCCGGCCCTGTTGCTGCCGGGACCTATGGAAAACACCAAAGGGCAAGGTATAAAGAAGATGTTTCATACTGGTCAATAAAAGGTTTTTATGAAGTGATTGATAGCGTCTATAGAAGAAT
>JBBSPT010000513.1:0-1823 GCA_038258515.1 Chitinophagales bacterium
AGCGGCAGAGTGTGGGCTGCATTCATGGAAAGTTCCACCCGTTTCATTGGGACCATCCTTGTCGCTACCAACATATTGCTGGTAGTTTATTCCCTCCTTTGGAGTTCTGTTCTGGAAAGCGTATGGAAGTTTTGGAAAGTGGATAACCAATATATAGAACTGGCTGTTGAAACTCTTATCGCCACGACGCTGCTCCTTATTTTCGAATTTACTTTTAAAGCAATTTTCCGGGCGAAAAACAATGCAGTTATCAGTAGCAGCTTCATCACTTTTGTCATCCAATTGTTTTACTCTGTTTTGGCAGGCATCTCAGGATTTTTTGTGAACGCCACAGAATGGATGTTAAAATATATCTTCAATGTCAAGGTTCAGAACAAATCTGAGGCCTTCACAAAAATAGACCTGGAACTCTTTGTACAGCAACATAAGCTGCACGATATGCAAGAGGATGATGCCAAAAACAACGAGCTTTTTGAAAACGTACTTTCGTTGTCGGAAATCAAAATCCGGGAATGTCTCATCCCCAGGAAAGAGATCATTTCAATAGAAATAAATTCATCCATCAGCGCCGTCAAGGAACTTTTTATAGATTCGAAACTGAGTAAATTGGTCGTTTATAATGGAAATATCGATCATATAGAAGGATATATTCATCAACTCGACTTGTTCAAAAATCCAACTGACCTAAGTTCTATCTTGTTGCCGATACCAACCGTGCCCGAGAGTATGAGCGCAACAGACCTGATTAATAAGTTCACAAAGGAAAGGAAAAGCATTGCCTGGGTTGTGGACGAATTTGGTGGAACATCGGGGATAGTGACAATGGAAGACTTGCTCGAAGAAATCTTCGGGGATATAAGAGATGAGCACGATACCACAGAAGAATTTGTTGACAAACAGATCTCCGCTAATGAATACTTGTTTAGTGGTCGTCTTGAGTTGGATCATCTTACTGACAAATATGAATTGGAATTTCCTGATGATGAAGAATCAGGCACGCTGTCGGGATATATAATCAACAAATACGAATCAATTCCGAAACAAAAGGACCGCATTATTTTAAACGACTACCAATTTGATATCCTAAGTGTTAGTGACACCCGGATAGAAACCGTGAAACTTAAAGTGCTCAGGTAGCATTCAAATTTTTAATCTCTTTCCTTTTGCCTGTCTCGCAAATTCTTTTTCCCAAATGACAATTGCAATTAATAAACAAGGTCCTGGCGATAAGGAGAATTCTGCATACATTTTATTTTTAAAGGAAATTTTTCAAAGATTAAGTTTACGTCAGCCGAACGATAAATTTATTTTTATTAATAATGATGCTGCCGATGAATGGGAAAGCCTGTCGCCAAATATATCTTCTGTAAACACAGCCGAAGTTGCAACTTCTCTTTTTCTAAAAGCGCTGCGCTATAAACAGAATGTTTCGAAAATACTGAAAAAATACAAAGCAGATGTTCTCGTTACTTCACAATATCTACCCGTAAAAAATATTTCACAATGCCTGATTTTTACAGGCTTTCCGCTTCATTTAACGTCAAAAAAAGAAAACAAAAGGCATGGATTTTCTTCAAAAAAGAAAATTGCACAATTTGCAAAAAATGCAAATATTATAACCTGCTTTTCAGAATTTTCAAAGGCGCAAATCATGAAAATTTATGATACCAGTTCCGGTAAAATTGAAGTGCTGTTGCCGGGAAGCAGCGATCTGTATAACCCTCTATCCAGCGAAGAAAGAGAGAATATAAAAAACAAATTTTCAGGCGGCTTTGAATATTTTATTTTCTCGGGGAAAATAAGTTCGGTCAATAATCTGATAT
>JBBSPT010000514.1:0-1787 GCA_038258515.1 Chitinophagales bacterium
AATCATCGATTTGGGAAGATCAAAAGGCGGCACCACCGAGTTTATCATTGAGCAGGAATCGTACCAGGGAAAGACACCGCTTGACTGCGCAAAAGAGAATTTCAAAGCAATGAAAGGTTGGGGCTATTGATCGTATCTTTCAGTTTTTGAAATTCTCTAAAATTTTTCTGTTGATTAATCGTTCGTTCGCTTTTTATAGAGGGATCTCTTTATTTCTTTTTAGTTTGCTTTTTCTGGAAAATTCAAACCTCCATGCTCAAAAGAAAAACAATTCTTATGAGCTTCGTATTCACAGGGCTGCGGCCCCGTTAAAGATTGATGGTATATTGGATGACCTTGCCTGGCAGGAAGCCGACAGCACTTCCACATTTTTTATGATGCTTCCGATGGACACTTCACTTGCAACGGTGAAAACCGAGGTGAAGATGTGCTATGATTCTCATAATTTATACCTCGCTGCAATTTGTCACACGCCTTCGGAAGGACCTTACTTTGTTGAATCGCTACGACGGGATTTTAGTTTTCAAAAAAATGATAACTTCCTGGTGTTCATCGATCCTTTCAATGATCTGACGAACGGTTTTTCATTTGGCGCAAATGCAGCCGGCGCACAATGGGATGGGACGATGTATAACGGTGGAAGTGTAGATCTAAACTGGGACAACAAGTGGGTATCGAAAGTGAAGAATTATCCTGACAAGTGGGTGTTCGAAATGGCTCTTCCATTTTCCAGTATTCGGTACACGCCGGGAATGAAAACTTGGGGCATCAATTTCAGCAGGAACGATTTAACAGCCCCCGAGAAAAGCTCCTGGACACCCGTGCCCCGCCAGTTTCCAAGTGCGTCTCTCGCTTATACAGGAAACCTGGTGTGGGATGAAGCACCTCCTGCTTCCGGTGCCAATATTTCATTAATACCCTATGTGCTCGGTGGACTCAGTAAAGATCATTTTAATAATAAGGATACTAAATACAGGAACGAAGTTGGAATCGATGCAAAGATTGCGATAAGCTCTTCACTCAATCTTGATCTGACAGTGAATCCCGATTTCTCACAGGTGGAAATTGACAGGCAAGTAACTAACCTGGATCGTTACGAATTATTTTTCCCGGAGAAAAGGCAATTCTTTTTAGAAAACGGTGACCTGTTTGCAAACTTTGGCTATCCTAAAATCCGGCCATTTTTTTCCAGGAGAATTGGTCTTGAGGCACCCATAAACTTCGGTGCACGAATCAGCGGAAAGCCTGACAAAAACTGGCGGATCGGTGCAATGGATATGAAGACTGCAGGAGTAGATGAATTAGGATTGCCTGCGCAAAATTTCATTGTCACTTCCGCGCAAAGAAGGGTGTTTTCGAGATCTAATATTGGATTCATTTTCGTTAGCAAACAATCTCTCAATTATACCCCAGGCGCAGATTCTTCCAAACCGGTATATTCATCTTATAACAGGAACGCCGGAATTGAATACAATCTCGCCTCAGCAAATAATGTCTGGACGGGTAAGGTCATGTTTTTAAAATCATTTAGCCCGGGAAAGAATGGCAGTGACGTTGTTCACGCTGCGCATTTGCAATACAACAGCCGAAAATGGCTCCTCCTCTGGCAGCAGGAATATGTGGGCAAAAATTACAACGCAGAAGTGGGATACGTACCACGCAACGCATACATCAAACTTGGTCCGCAGCTCAATTACTTGTTTTTTCCTTCGACAGGTCCAATCCTGTCTCATGGTCCTAAGATCGACTATGAACTTTACACAAATACTTCAGTTCAAAGAACGGAC
>JBBSPT010000515.1:0-1761 GCA_038258515.1 Chitinophagales bacterium
AAGCTTACGTTCCATGGGAGCTTCGATATTCTGAAGAGTTTGAAACGAGGGCAGCGGCTTCTTTCCGGGAGCATGAAATCAAGAGAAAGAAGAGCAGAAAATACATTGAGTTTTTAATCAACAAAAAATAGTCACTGCAGACACGTCCCGATTTAATATCGGGATTCGCAGCAATGGTCGTGCCCTGGTGCAAGACCGGGATCCCGGGTACTAACCTCAACATTTTGTTGAGGTTTTTTTATGTACTTCATCTACATTCTTTATTCAAAAAATTTCGACCGGTACTATGTCGGCCACTGTGAAGATATTGATGTTAAATTGGCACGGCACAACCGCAGGGGAGTGCCATCAACTAAAGCTTACGTTCCATGGGAGCTTCGATATTCTGAACACTTTGAAACGCGGGCAGCGGCTTCTTTCCGGGAGCATGAAATAAAGAGAAAGAAGAGCAGAAAATACATTGAGTTTTTAATCAATAACAAATAGTGACTGTAGACACATCCCGATAGAAATCGGGGGTCCGGGTCCACGCCCAATATTTTTTTTACCTATCCCCACCAAAATGCAGCCGCAATTAAAAGATACAATCCTATTAATGTAACACCTTCGATCCAAATTGACTTGCCATCAAAAACAATAAATGCACTGACAAATACTCCCAGTGCAAGGCAAACAAGAAGCATGGGGGACAATACAAAAGTTAGAATAGCGCCGCCTAAAAAATATGAAAGTAATACCAGCAAAGGAAAAAGGCCAAGTGCAACCTGTATCGTGCTGTTCATGATTATGCTCATGGAATAGTCTGTCTGATTTTTATAGGCTAACTGGATTCCCACTACGTTTTCTACGGCATTTCCTGCTAAGGCCACGATGATAAGCCCGGTGAATGTTTCATCTATTCCCAGGGCATTTGTGGCTGGTTTAAGTGCGTCTATAAACCAGTCTGATACAAACCCTGCGGCAGTTCCTGCGATACCGAGTACAATTATTGTCAGGTTAAGCGACCACTTGTTTTCATGTTGACCGTCTTCTGGTTTAGGGGAAACGAGGGAGGCATCTCCTTTCAATGAGAATATGATGCTGGCGATAAAAGTTAACAACAAAACGATTGCAAGAAAAATATCCAGCCTTTTCAAATGTTGCGCTGCGGAGGTATGAAACATATTAGTGACAGTTGGTATCGCAAGCCCTGCAAAGGCAAGGATCATTAAAGTGGCCATCATTCGTGGCGGTTCAGAGGTGAAAGTTTGTTTGCCATTTTTTATTCCACCTATAAAGATAGCCATGCCTAAAACGAGTAATGAATTTCCCAGTATTGAACCGATGAGCGCTGCCTGCACTACCTTGTCAAGCCCTGCACGTAGTGCAAAAATGCTGATGAATAATTCCGGAAGATTGCCGAGCGCCGACTGCAACACGCCTGTGGCAGCAGGTCCAAAATGGTTTCCTAATTGTTCGGTGGCATCTCCCACAATTCGCGCCAGCAAGGCCAGCGCAATGCCGCTCATTGCAAATGCAATGATTTCATTCCAATTAGTAAAATGCAACACGGCGGAGACTGCAATCGCCGCTGCGGTAATACCTATTGTTATTTTTTCTTTTTTTTTCACGTAGTGCTGATAGAATATTTTTTATTAAATAAACTTGTAGCCTCACACTTTTTAAAAAAGGCGAATCGGTCGAATTGGGGTCGTTCGTTCTACAAGAAATTTTTTTATCCAAACATCTAACGTATCAAACATCATACTGAAATTGCTGCTG
>JBBSPT010000516.1:0-1759 GCA_038258515.1 Chitinophagales bacterium
GATCATCAATGCCGCTGTTGTCCCGGAGATCTTTTCCTGGTATTCGCCACGGGTGTCTTCAAATACCGGAGCTATTTTCCAAAATTCGTTTGCAATAATCTTCAAAAGCTCAACTGAAGTCCGGCTTTGATAATCTAAAAGGATTGTCTCAATTTCTTCCAACGGCACTTCGCTAAACAGGCATACACTAGCCACCTCGCCATCGCTACCAATGCAGTAATCGGACACAATATGATACTCCTGCATTTCGGGAATAATTGCGACAGGAACCAATCCTACGTCGATGCTGTTTTCCAAAAGCATGGAAGCAATTTTTGCAGGATAATCAATAGTGAGATCGACCGCGTCACTCATCATACCATGGTTAAATCCAAATATCAGGGGTTTCGTATTTAGGTAACTCACGGCTCCCACCCTTATTTTTGTTTGCAAACCGATTACTTTAATTTTGCCGCAAATTTAGCGCAATGCAAGTAAATCCAATCTTGCTGCATTGGCGTTCATCCAATCATTTAACATGCAATTACAAAGTCTGACTGCTATTTCCCCTATCGATGGTCGCTACCGTTCTAAAGTTGAACATCTCGATACTTATTTTTCTGAATATGCATTGATAAAATACCGGGTGGAAGTGGAAGTCGCCTATTTTCTTTTTTTAGCCGAAGAAAAATTCTTTAAACTCAGCGCAGCCGAAAAAAAGCAACTGGTGAAAATTGTTGAAGAATTTTCTTTGGAAGATGCAGGGAAAATTAAAAAGACCGAAACGATTACGAATCATGATGTGAAGGCCGTAGAGTATTTTTTAAAAGAGAAATTGAAAGAATTACAACTTTCGCAATTGCAGGAATGGATACACTTTGGTCTCACCTCCCAGGACATCAACAACACCGCAGTGCCGCTCTTGTGGAAAGATGCTATGGAACAGGAATATTTACCGGCGATCATTCTTCTCGAACAGGAACTTCAGAGGCTTGCTGCGAAATGGAAAAAGGTGCCGATGCTGGCTCGCACACATGGCCAACCTGCTTCACCGACAATACTGGGAAAGGAGATCATGGTTTTTGTAGAGAGAATTGAAAACCAGGTTCAGCAGTTCAGTTACATTCCATTCACTGGAAAGTTTGGCGGAGCAACTGGAAATTTTAATGCGCACTATGCTGCGTTCCCGAAGAAAAACTGGACTTCCTTTGCGAACAGGTTTCTTGAAAATAAGCTGGCCTTACAGCGGCAGCAGTACACCACCCAGATCGAGCACTATGATTTACTTGCAGCGCATTTTGACAATATAAAAAGGATCAACAATATTCTCATTGACCTTTGCAGGGATGTGTGGAGCTACATTAGCATGAATTATTTTAAACAAAAAATAAAGAAGGATGAAGTCGGCAGCAGCGCGATGCCGCATAAAGTGAATCCCATTGATTTTGAAAATGCCGAAGGAAATTTTGGAATAGCAAATGCCCTGCTGGAGCATCTTTCATCAAAATTACCCATCTCAAGACTTCAGCGGGATCTTACGGATTCCACCGTTGTCCGGAATATTGGAGTGCCCATTGCGCACACATTACTTGCGATAAATTCTTTACAAAAGGGGCTTAGCAAATTAGTGTTGAATGAAACAGAAATCAATGCCGACCTCGGGAATAATTGGGCTGTAGTTGCGGAGGCAATCCAAACAATCCTGAGGAGGGAGAATTATCCGAAGCCTTATGAAGCGTTGAAGGGACTCACCAGGGGAAATGAAAAAATAAACAAAGAA
>JBBSPT010000517.1:0-1752 GCA_038258515.1 Chitinophagales bacterium
ATAGGAAGCAATCAACTTTCGATAGAGGGAGTACATTCACTTTCAGGGACTACCCACCGCATACTGCCGGACATGATCGAAGTAGGATCCTTTATTGGCCTCGCGGCAATGACACAAAGTGATATTTTAATAAAAAATGTGGGTCTTTCTCACCTTGGTGTTATCCCGGAAAAATTCGGGCAGTTAGGAATAAAGATGAATTTCGTTGGTGATGATATTCATATTCCGGAGCAAGACATTTATGAAATTCAAACTGTCCTCGACGGCTCTGTTCTTTCCATTTCGGATCATCCCTGGCCGGGGTTCACTCCAGACTTGCTGAGTATAGTACTCGTGGTAGCAACGCAGGCAAGAGGAACCGTATTGATTCATCAAAAGATGTTTGAAAGCAGGCTTTTTTTCGTGGATAAAATCATTGAGATGGGTGCACATATCGTATTGTGCGATCCACACCGGGCAGTAGTTGTGGGCCTCGAAAGAAAGCAATCACTCAGGGGAATAGAAATGAGCAGCCCGGACATTAGAGCCGGGGTTGCCCTACTCATTGCAGCATTGAATGCAGAAGGAAAAAGCGTTATTCAGAATATTGAACAAATTGACCGGGGTTACCAGGACATCGACAAGCGCCTGCAGTCGCTGGGAGCACAAATAAGAAGAGTTTAAGTCAAAGAAGATAATGGAAAAAAAATTCAATAAGATCATTCTTGTTACAGCTCCTTCCGGTGCAGGCAAAACTTCCATCATTCAGCACCTGGTAAAAAAATTTCCACGACTGGCGTTCTCGGTGTCTGCGACTACGAGGAAGCCGCGTAATAATGAAAAAGACGGGGTCGATTACTATTTTATTTCGGAAAAAGATTTTAAGGAAAAAATTCATCAAAAGGAATTTCTAGAATGGGAGATGGTGTATGAAGGGAAGTATTATGGAACCTTGAAAAGTGAGATGGAGAGAATCTGGTTAATTGGAAAAGTTCCCGTACTGGATATCGATGTGCAGGGCGCTATACATGTTCAGCAGCAATACCCTATCAATACTTTTTCAATCTTTATTCAGCCGCCTTCAACAGAAGAGCTGAAGAGCCGGCTGGAACAACGTGGTTCGGAAACCGCAGAAACTCTACAGGCTCGTGTAAATAAATCGGCATTTGAAATGACATTCAAGTCCTATTTCGAACATGTGATCGTCAACAAGACTCTTGCCCAGGCCTGCAAAGAGGCCGATGATATCGTCCGTGCGTTTATGAAAAATGAATGACCGGAAAAGAACTTCGTTCATTTTCATTTCTATATTTTTGCGACATGGATTGGATCGTAATTATTTCCATTGCTGTTTCTGTTATTCTAATCGCTTTTTTCGCAGGGATAGAGACTGCATTTGTATCGATAAGCAAACTTTCTATAGAGCTTAAACGAAAACAGGGAAGTTACAGCGGCAGAGTGTGGGCTGCATTCATGGAAAGTTCCACCCGTTTCATTGGGACCATCCTTGTCGCTACCAACATATTGCTGGTAGTTTATTCCCTCCTTTGGAGTTCTGTTCTTGAAAGCGTATGGAAGTTTTGGAAAGTGGATAACCACTATATTGAACTGGCTGTTGAAACCCTTATCGCCACTACGCTGCTCCTTATTTTCGAATTTATTTTTAAAGCAATTTTCCGGGCGAAAAACAATGCAGTTATCAGTAGCAGCTTCATCACTTTTGTCATCCAATTGTTTTACTCTGTTTTGGCAGGCATCTCAGGATTTTTTGTG